>NZ_JASPJI010000015.1:0-78257 GCF_030232285.1 Corynebacterium sp. MSK047
TTCCCCAAAGGCACCAACTTTACCGATGTCACCGACCAAGAGGTCGCCGAGGCGGAAGCATTGCTGAATAACCGGCCACGGGTAGTGCTCGACGGGTTAACTCCCCGGGAGGTAATCTCTGGTGTTATCCATGATGCAATGACCGCCTGACCCTACCTCCCGAAAAATGGCATGAAAGTGTCATAAACTCACACAGTTTCACATTTGCAGCCCGCATTCATGGGTTATTCAACAAACTTGGCGGCAGCCAACAGCAGATACGCGTCAGATACCGCCACAACTAGCCCCCGCCGCCCCGACTACGCCTTGTCCAGCCACTCCTGAGCGACCAACTCAGGGCTGGCGCCACCAGCCACAGCCCGGGTCATCAGCTTTAAGTCCTCAGTGCTCAGCGAACCCGCAATCTCATTGAGTACGCGGACTCGATCATCCCGGTCCAACGCTGGCTTGACGTAGAAAGGCACAAGCCATTGCGGCAAGTCAGCCCCAGCATTGTCAGCTGACACATCTGCGCACCCCTGCGCCATGCCCGCATCGGTGGCCATAACTTCACCTGGCAGCGACCGCGAAAACGCGTCATACACACGGTCCCGCCACTCGCCGCTGAATTGCTTGTCCGGGGTGGAGTCTTCGGCGTACTCTTCAGCCAGTGAAGCCGCCGACGCGGGGTCACTCAGGCCCAGCAGCTCACCCGTGCAACCGAAAGAGACCAGGACCGCTTCACTGCGTACGGCCCGCAACCGGTCGTCAGCATCGCGAATGCCGACGACCTCTGCTTGCCGCCCTATCCTCTCAAAGCTTTGCGCATACACGTACGCAAGAGCTGCTTGCTCAGGGTTGCGTAGGTCTGCCCCGACAGTCACTACCGCTTCCTGCTCGGGAGGAACTGGCATCTGCGGATCCAAATCAGAACATGCGACAAGACTGGACCCCGTTGCCCCAGTGACCAACGCCAGGGCGGTAAAAGTGCACGCAGTAGCCGTGGAGCTACCCTTGCACCCCATTGAGCGGATGTGAAAGTGGAACCCGGCGTTCGCACGTCTAAAATCAATCATCGACACCAGCGTAACCTACGAACGGATTGTGAGGTCACCCAGAATGGGCGAAGAGAAAAGCCGCAACAACAGCGCTTCGGCGAAGGCTCGCGATCCGCGAACTAACTCTGTCAGTAAAAGCCCAACACCGTCGGCCACAGCAAAACCTGGCAAAGCTGCTCGGGCGACGAATGCGGCTAAATCCGCAGCGAAGTCGGCTGTCTCAAAGGTGACGCGCAGCAACGGCTCGTCGTCAAGCACGGGCCAGTCGGAGGCGGTACGCGATGCCCTGCGCGATTGCGGCGTCTACATCAGCGGCAAGCGCTTGCCGGGCACCTACGACCACTTCTCCGGTCTGTCCGAGGTACGCAGTTTTGGCGAAGGCTTCACGTGGCTGTCATTGTCGCGCCCCAACGCGACACAGATGGACGCCATCGCTGAGCTTTACGGGCTGGATGAGCTGACGGTGGAGGATGCACTGACTAACCGCCAGCGCCCCAAGATTGAGATCCACGATGATCACGTGGTTTTTGTAATTCGCTCGATCCACTACTCCCCGGAAGGTCTCGCGGATGACGAAAATGAGATTATTCGCTCTGGCCAGCTGATGATTGTCATCGGCCCGGAGTACGTCATCACCATTCGCATGGGCATGCCGAGCTCGGATATGCAGCGCATTAGCGCACGCGTGGAGAACACCACCGACGCCATCGACTACGGCCCCGCGGGCGTGCTGTGGGCGCTGACGGACAACCTCGTCGATGCGTACCTGCGCATCGCTATGCAGCTGGAAGATCGCGTGGAGATCATGGAAGACGAAGTCTTCGAGCCGAACTTGGATTCGGATATTGAGGACATTTACATCCTCAAACGAGAGATCCTGGAGATGCGCCACGCGATCGACCCGCTGACACCGGCGCTGCGTTCCCTGATGAATCTGCGGGAAGACATCATGCCTAAGGACGTCAGCCGTTACCTTTCAGATGTGCTCGACCACCAGCTCGCCGCCGCGGACCTCGTCTCCGGACTCGACGAACGCCTCTCCGCCCTCATCGACGCCGCCGCCGTGAAAATCCAGCTGCAGCAGAACCAGGATATGCGTACCATCTCGGCGTACGCGGCTATTCTCGCCGTGCCGACCGCCCTGGCTGGTATCTACGGCATGAACTTCGACCGTATGCCCGAGCTGCACTGGGAGTACGGCTACTTCTTCGTCCTGGCCATCATGTTCGCCATCGTGGCGTTTTTGGTGTGGGTCCTGCGCCGCAACAAGTGGCTGTAGACTCTGCTTCTGGCAGGCATCGCTTTACGACGGTCATTGCGACTCATCCCCCGCGTTTAGCTGGGTAGCTTGTTGCCCGCGTTTAGTTGGGTAGTTCGCTAGCTCTGCGCTGATGGTTCCTCTAAGTGGGGAGCTTTCCCCATTGGGGACTGGCCGCGCTGGACAGGTTAGTAAACTTAATTAAGGTTTAAAAAAATTTCTTACTGATTTTAAGGCACCTTAATGAGTAACAACCCCTGGGAGCTCCCACCACCCGAGGAAAATGGTTCCGATTCCTGGGCACTTCCTGCAGATGACCACGATAAGTCGCGTCCGAGCTTCGATTCGGCTGGAACTCGGGACTCTGCTGAGCCGGAGTCGGTTGAGCGGGAGCCGGAGTCAGTTGCGTCGGAGCCAACGCCAGTTGAGCCTTCGGAGCAGCCAGCATCGGAATCGCCGGTCCCGTCAGAATCGCAGGAACCTGTTGCTTCCTCGGAGCAGGCAGCACCCGAACCGTCGGCACGACAGGATGACGCGCCGGAGTTAGCGTGGAGCACGCGCGCTCCCGATCCCGAAACCTTGCAGTTCGCTCCCGAGCGAGCCCAAACGGAATGGACGCAGTGGGGAGAGTTCAATCCGGACCGCCAGATACTTCCGCAGTCGTCTGACCAGTATTCTGACCAATATTCCGAGCAGGCGCCGTCGGACACAGAGCGCGGCAAGAAGAAATCCGGCCTGAGCGGAAAAGTGTTAGCACTTATCGCTGTTGTCGTTTTGGTCATCGCCGGCGGCACCACTGCCTTTTTCCTTACCGGTCGAGGCAAGAGTCTTGCGGCGATGTCTTACATTTCTTCCGAAGACCCTGGACCGAGTCCTTTTATGGATTCCACGGTCAACGAAAAAGCGGTCGCAGCGCCAAACAACTTGAGCTTAGTTAACACTTCTTCTCAAGGTGCTGTCGCCGGAAACGACCCCAACCTCTACGGCGGATCCGGCCAGCTCAGCGTCTGCGATGCCGATGCACTCGTTGCGAACCTCAACGACAACGACGACCTCAACGCCGCATTCGCCGAGGGAATCGGCATCAATGCGTCTGATGTGCCGAGGTACGTTAAGTCCCTGACCCCAGTTGTCCTGCGCCAGGACACGTGGGTCACCAACCACGGCTACGACAACGGCCGAGCAACTCCTTACCAGTCAGTTCTGCAGCGTGGCACCGCAGTCATGGTCGACGCTTACGGCGTACCCCGCGTCCGTTGCTCCTGTGGCAATCCCCTCGCTGAAGCATGGAACGGCTACACCGCGCCAGAGGCTAGTAAGGCCAACTGGGACGATTACGAACCGCGAAGTGTCGTGACCATCTACGAAACCGACATCACCATCAACAACATCAACGTCATCGATATTGAAGATGGCACATCAATCAATATCGACATTGATGATGACGATGTCTCTACGCAGGAAGAGGTCCTTGATGCCGTCACCGAAGACACCCCAGTAACGAGCCCTAAAGACATGGGAGTGCGTCCCGACGGCAAACTCCTCGGCGAGCTAGGCCTAGCCGAGGCCGAAGACGACGCATCCGAGCGCCCCACCGGCGCAGACCGCTTCAACGACTACCAGCAGTGGGCCGAAACCGGCTGGAGTGGAGTTGGTGGTGACCGCGCAACTCGTTCAAACGGCGCCAACGATGCTGACGGAACGATACCAGTAGATCCTGCCGAATTTAAGAAACAGGTTGGATTAGAGCTCTTTGGGGATTACTACATCGAGATTGAAAATCGCGGAGTTGGCTGCTTCATCAACCCAGCCACTAACGGCATATTTTGTTACATCGATGCACTGGCCAATTCTGGCCAACGTGGCCCATATGGTGCCGTTGACGGTGCAGCACCTGACGGCGATGGACCACTCAACTTCCTCGTCTTTAGTGGTCCGCCCGGCGGCTTTACTGCGATGGCATATCAACTTGAGAGCCCACTGAACGGCATACGCCCCGAGCGCCGGCTTCGACCTGGGGAATCCGTGACAATAGGTGACTACACTTGCTTTAATCTGGAAGAAACCATGGGTTGTGAAGCACCTGTAACACGCTTCGATATGGACGCCACGGGGGATGTTTACATCGATAACGCTGAAGTACCTGTTAACAGAAATTAATCCCACGCCAACGAGCGAACAACCTACCCGCGGTTCCCACCGAGAGCCCGCTGCGCCAACAGGTCACGGGCCCGCTCGGCATTGCGGGGATTGCACAGGACATCGTAGCGACGGGCAACAATCTCCGTAGTGCTAGAGAAATCCCGCTTGCCGTTTTGCATTGCGTACGGAACTGCGGCCAGCACGATGCCGAAGATGGCGCCCATACCGAGACCAACAATCAGCGGGCTAACCCAATCCTCCTGGAAAAGGCCCAGAATTAGGCCGAAGAACAGGCCCATCCACAGGCCGTACAGCGCGCCGCCGCCGAGCACCTTCGGCCAAGTCAGCCTGCCGACCACGCGCTCCACCTGCATCAGGTCAACGCCGACGATGGTGAGGTCGGAAACCGGGAACTCATCGCGATCACTGAGCGAATCCACCGCCGCCTGCGCGTCGGAGTAGTTGGTGAAACTGCCCACCGGCCACCCCTCGGGCACCTGGCGCTGAGGCAACCGGGACTTCATGCTCTGTTCCCGGCCGCTCCCCCAACCGCTGCCCGCTTCCCCATTTGCCATCGGTACTCTCACCGTTCCCTTGCAGTTGTTGTCACAGTAAATGGTGACTCAGTTGCTGAAAATATTGCTAAAACTATCGCTATAAAGCGTTCTATCAAGGACAACGTCTGACGGTTGGCAATTGTTCCGCCGTCTGGTCCACCGCCCATTCCACCGCCACCGCGCTTGCCGGAGGGGTTGGTCGCTGTGACCGTCGTAAAGCGGAAAACTGCTGATTTTGTCAGTAGTTCTTTGTCTTACGGGGTCTCACGATAAGATTCACTACATAATGTCTACGATTACTGAAGCTGAAGTTCGCACCGCCCTGGCGCAGGTCGAAGATCCTGAGGTACGTCGCCCGATTACCGAGATTGGCATGGTCAAGTCCATCTCGGTGGCGGACAACAATGACGTGGCCGTGGAGATTTACCTCACCATCGCCGGTTGCCCCATGAAAAACACCATCATCGAGCGCACCGAAGAGGCGCTGAACGGTATCGAGGGCGTTGGCAACGTCACCGTCACCACCGATGTGATGAATGACGAGCAGCGCCGCGAGTTCCGCAACGCCGTCCGCGGCACCGCCTCCGAGCCGGTGATCCCATTCGCCCAGCCGGACTCCCGCACCCGCGTGTTCGCCGTCGCCTCCGGTAAGGGTGGCGTCGGTAAGTCCTCCGTGACCGTGAACCTCGCCGCCGCGCTGGCCGCGAAGGGCCTGTCTGTCGGTGTCCTCGATGCCGACGTCTACGGACACTCCATCCCACACATGATGGGCTCCGAGGAAAAGCCGCACCAGGTCGACGACATGATCATGCCTCCGCAGGCGCACGGCGTGTCACTAATCTCTATCGGACACTTCGTCGACGACAACGCACCGGTTGTCTGGCGTGGGCCAATGCTGCACCGCGCTATCCAGCAGTTCCTCGCGGACGTGTTCTGGGGCGACCTGGACGTCCTGCTATTCGACCTGCCCCCGGGAACCGGCGACATCGCCATCTCCGTGGCGCAGCTCGTGCCGAACGCTGAGCTGCTGATTGTTACTACCCCGCAGATGGCCGCCGCCGAGGTCGCAGAGCGCGCCGGCACCATTTCGCTGCAGACCCGCCAGCGCATCGCCGGTGTCATCGAGAACATGAGCTGGATGGAAATGCCCGACGGCTCCAAGATGGAGGTCTTCGGCACAGGCGGCGGCGAGACCGTTGCCCGTCGTCTTACCCAGATCACCGGCGGAAAGGTCGAGCTGCTCGGCCAGGTGCCGCTGGACACAGAGCTACGCGAAGGCGGCGACAAGGGCACCCCGATTGTCCTGTCCAAGCCGGATTCGGGCGCGGGCGAGGCCCTGAACGCCATCGCTGACAAGCTGGTTGTTCGTCGCGAGTCGCTCGCAGGCAAGTCGCTCGGCTTGGGCGTGACTCCGAAGTAGGCCTTCGCTTTACGACGGTCACAGCGACGCCCCCTCCCCGGTATTTTCGGTGCCGGGAAGGGGGCGTCTGCTTTTGCGGCTGCGGTGTCTGGGGCGTATGTGTTGCTGGTGGTGTTTTCGGTGGTGTATCCGCCGAAGCGGCTGCGTGCACTTACTGACTAGGTTTATGACACTTTCGTGGCAAAATTTGTGCTCAAAGTGTCATAAACCTAGTCAGTAACTTGCGGTCGGGAACGGTTTGCGACCGCTATAGGTTGTCGTCGTCGACCCAGGCCTGCACCCCACGGGGCTGCTGAGGTTGTTGCGGTTGTTGCGGCTGCTGTGGTGTTTGTTGCGCTTGCTGTTGGCGGGCCTGGGCAACTGGATCCTGCCACGTTCCCGGCTGCGGGAGCGGCTGCTGCGACGGAGCCGGCTGCACTGGCTGGTTCGCATTGGACTGCTGGTACTGCTGACCCGCAGGCCCGGCCGCTCCTGCCGCTCCTGCAGCTCCGGCTGCACCAGTTCCGCCACCACCCGCTGCGGGCTTACCGGAGAGCATGTCCAGGTAGGTGTCATCGCCGTCGAAAAGCGTCCTGGTGATGGCGGTCTTCGGGTTGAGACGACGGAGATCGTTGAGCTCCTGCAGCGGCTTGCGAAGATCGTCGAAGTCTTCGCCGAACTCGTCCGAGAGGTTATCGCGTGCGTCATTGATTGCGGTGCGCGCAGCCATAAGCAATGCGCGGACGTCCTCAATTACCTTCGGCAACCGCTCAGGTCCGATGAGAATTAGTCCGAGGATAAAGAGGACAAGAATCTCGCCCCAGCCAACATTAGAAAACACGTTATACCACCTTAGTTACAGTGCACCTCGCATGCAGCATTGCGTGGCCAAATCCACCAAATCTGCTAAATCCGCAGAAACCAGCCGAAACCGGCCGAAACCAGCGCCCCCTTTACTCCGGCGTGATCTTCGCCTCCAGCTCGGCTCCGTGACGAACGATTTTCAATACCGCCTCATTACCAGCGCCAACAGTCCACAGCGCCACCGTGAGCTCATCTGCGGACGATACCGCGCGGTCTCCCACAGCCGTAATCACATCGCCTTCCTGCAGGCCTTCCCGGTCGGCAACGCCTCCCGGCAGGATGCTGGCAATCTCGGCACCAGTCAGTGCGCCATTGGAAACCGTGCGCGCTGTCACGCCAATCCCCGGATGAACCGGCTGCTCACCGGCGATGAGCTGCTCAGCGATGGCAACGGCTGAATTGATTGGAATCGCAAAGCCCAACCCCTGTGAGCCACCCGAACTACTGAAAATCACCGTATTAATACCGATAATAGCACCGCGGATATCCACCAGCGGACCACCCGAGTTACCCGGGTTGATGGAGGCATCGGTCTGAATCGCATCGGCGTAGCCGTCCGTGTCAGTCCCTTCAGCGGCCAGGCGCACCGGCCGATTAAGCGCCGAGACAATGCCCGAGGTCACCGTGCCGCCGAGCCCCTGCGGCGAGCCCATCGCAATCACTGTGTCACCGACCGCAACCGCGTTGGAATCACCAAGCTGCGCCACAGTCAGCCCCGCAACATCTTCGACCTTAATTACGGCGAGGTCGGTCTTCGGGTCGCGGCCAATAATCTTGGCCGGTACCTCTTTCAGCTTTCCGCCGTCCCAAAACGTTACGGAGACCTGCATATCCTGCCGGTCCGCCACCGCCGAAACGACGTGGTTATTCGTCAAAATATGACCGTCACCATCAATGACAAACCCCGAGCCCACGCCCGAGACCTCACCGGCACTGACCGCAATCGACACCACGGCGGGACGAAGAGCCTCCGCCACCTTGCCGATTTCAGTCAAATCACCGTTGCCCGGCCGCCCCTCGATCTGCTGCAGCTCCACACGCTGGTAGTCCGAGCGGAAAGTCTTGCCAGCCCAACCGCCAACAAAGCCACCAACACCGCCAATGAGCAGCACCACGGCCGACGATGCCGCAATCACACGCCACGGCACCTCGCGGCCAAAAATCACTTCCCGCGCGCTGACGCGGGGAGCCGTCTTCGGGCGAGGCTTCTTTTTCGCTTCGGGTTTGCGGGCTGGACGCCCCGTCGTCATGCGTGACGACGAATCCTGCCACGGCGAATACTCTTGGGCGGTGGCACTGGGGTCGTCGTCAAGCTTCTGCCCTGGAGAACGCTGTAACCCGCCAGTTGCGGCGGCACGATCGGCGTCCGGGGCAAACGCGGAATCATCGAAAGAGCGATGTTTGCCCACTAGTGACTACCACCTTTACGAAAACCGCGAACGATCTGCTCCAATGCAGCGCTCAATGACTCCGGCGGACGGTGCGCGAGATGCCGCGCCGACCGATGGGGGTCTGAGTCCTCGCAACTGCCTGCGAAATCAGCAATACGAGCGCGCAGCTCAGCTGGAATGTGCAAGGGCGCACTATCACGCAGACGCCTGGCTGCCTGCCGCTGCTTCGCGACCTCCCGGCGACACTCCGGGCATGCCATCAGGTGCGCCTGCGCACGACGCTCAGCTACGACCGACAACTCGCCGTCAACAAAAGCGGCAATTGCCTCGGTGCCGAGATGCTCCGTTGACAAAAAACGCTTGTCATCGCCCTGCTGAATCACAGACTGCAGCACCTCCAGAAATCGCACCTATTTAACTAGCCCCACAATAGCCGCTCCCGCGGATTGAGTGCGGGAAATCTAGCCTGCGGTGACCGACTCCGGCAGCTCCTGCCGCTCCTTCTCCAGGCGCTCCAACGTCGCCCGCAAGCTGGAACGTGCCCGGTGAATACGCGAACGGACGGTGCCCATCTTGAGCCCAAGGGTGCTGGCAATTTCCTCGTAGGTCAGCCCCACCACATCACAGAGGACAACCACCGCGCGATAATCCGGCTGCAGCTCAGCCAGCGCGATTTCCAAATCCGGGTCGAGCATCGCGTCATCGACGGCCTGCTCCGGGGTCTTCAGCGTACCCGGGACGCGGTCGTAGTTCTCCGGCAACGCCTCCATCCGGATGACCTGCCGATGCCGGACCATATCCAAAAACAGGTTAGTGGTAATCCGATGCAGCCAGCCTTCAAAAGTGCCGGGACGGTATGACTTCAGCGAGCGGAACACACGCATGAATGTTTCCTGCGTCAGATCTTCCGCGTCCTGCTGGTTACCAGTCAACCGATATGCGAGCCCATAAACACTATCCGCGTGGGCCTGAACCAGCTCCGACCACGACGGCATCTCCCCCACACCTGCGTCAAAAGCCGCGGTGCCGGACAGTTGCTCAGTTACGTCAGCGGACGCGGCGTCCTCGCGGCTGGCGCCTGCGCTGACTCGTTCGGACTTGACTCGTTCGGGCATGAGGTTCAGTGTTCCTTACCAACCTTAGGTTTGTAGTGACCTTACCCTGAAAATAGTTTGAGAGTCCAGACAAATTTGAGGCTTGTTTACCCACCTAGTCCGGCACTGACCGGCGCGCCCCGCTACCCTGCCCGAAGTTTTTTCCTACGCTATAAAGCGTGTCCGAAACGAGTTCTTCTGCTACCCCGCTATCCGCACGTGACGCTATTGCACAGCACGTCAACAACACGACCGTAGTCTCCGAGGCCCTTGAAAGCGCCCGAGAGAGCGCTCGCGAATACGGAGTTGCCGTCCCCGATACGATGACCGGCGCCGCTTTGACCTCGCTCATGGCTCTGACCAGTGCCCGCCGCGACGGTCACCCCGCCGCTGTCATCGCATCGCCTGCGGCAGGCGTAGTCGGTTTGCACCTGGCCGCCGGCCTCGGCGATGACGGCGTTCTCACCTGCATCGACCCGGAGCTCGAGCACCAGTCTCTGGCAAAGTCCGCTTTCCGAGCCGCAGGCATCCGCCCCAACCGACAGCGCTTCCTGCCCTCGCAGCCACTGGAGGTCATGGATCGACTGGCCGCCGACTCCTACGACTTGGTCTACTTGGACGTCGCCCCGGCGATCCTCCGCGCCGCCCAGGAAAAGGCCTGGCCGCTGCTTCGCTCCGGTGGCGCGCTCGTCCTGACCGGCGCGCTCCTCGACGGCACTGTCGCTGACTCGTCACGCACTGACCGTGACACCGTCGCTGCCCGCGAAGCCGACGAATACATGCTCCAGCTTGACGACGCTTACGTGATGCGCCTGCCCCTAGCAGCTGGCACCACTGTGCTGGTGAAGAAGTAGTTTTCTACTGTTGGCCGGCCGGCTGGCTGGCGGCGGTGGGCCGAGCCGAGTTACTGACTGCGTTTATGGCTGGTGGCGGCGGGTCGAGCCGAGTTACTGACTGCGTTTATGACAAAAGTGACCCGAAAAATGGCTTGAAAGTGTCATAAACTCACACAGTTTCACATTTGCAGCCCATGCCCGTATTCACATGCGCACCCCATATTCACAGGTGCAGCCCGCAACTTTTAGGGCTGCCAGTTTTGGGGCTAGGTAGCAACTAGGTAGCAAAAAGGGTTAAAGGCAAAAGGCGCGTACCCCACGGTACGTGCCTTTTCAGCCGGTCGGACTCAGACAGTCTAGATAACCTGGTTCTTACCAACGGCCACAACGCCACCAGCGCTGACCTTGAAGCGCTCTGCGTCCTTCTCCGGATCGACACCGATAATGGCGCCGTCGGAAACTACAACGTTCTTGTCCAAAATCGCGTGGCGAACCACTGCTCCGCGGCCGACGCGAACGCCTGGGAAGAGAACCGAGCCCTCCACCGTCGCGCCATCCTCGACCACAACGTTGGTACTAATCACCGAGTTGCGGACCGTACCACCGGAGACAATCGAACCAGCACCGACCATCGAAGCCTGAGCAATACCGCCCTGGACAAACTTGGCCGGAGGCAGGTTCTCCTCCGAGAAGGTGTGGATTGGCCACTTCTTGTTGTAGAGGTTAAACACCGGGTGGACGGAAATCAGGTCCATGTTGGCCTCGTAGAAGGCATCGATGGTACCGACATCACGCCAGTAGCCCTTGTCACGTTCGGTCTCACCCGGAACGTAGCTGTCCTTGAAGTCCCAGACGAAAGCTTCACCCTCCTCTACCAGCATCGGAATGATGTTTCCGCCCATGTCATGGTCGGAGTTTTCATCTTCCGAGTCACGCTTAATAGCGTCGATAAGCGCGGAGGTAGTGAAGATGTAGTTACCCATCGACGCGAACGTCGAGTTCGGGTCATCCGGGGTGCCGGGCGGATCAGCCGGCTTCTCCAGGAACTCGGTGATTCGGTTGTTGTCATCGGCATCGATGACACCGAATGCGCTGGCCTCAGAACGCGGGACGCGGATACCAGCGACCGTCACGCCAGCGCCAGACTCGATGTGGGCCTCCAGCATCTGCTGCGGATCCATGCGATAGACGTGGTCGGCACCGAAGACGATGACGTACTCCGGATCCTCGTCGTAAACCAAGTTCAGCGACTGCAGAATCGCGTCCGCCGAACCGGTGAACCAGCGCTTACCCAGACGCTGCTGAGCCGGCACCGGGGTGACGTACTGGCCGGTGATGCCAGACAGCTGCCACGCCTGCGAAATGTGACGGTCGAGCGAGTGGGACTTGTACTGGGTCAGCACACAGATCTTCAAGAAACCTGCGTTGACCAGGTTCGACAGCACGAAGTCGATAAGCCGATAGCTACCGCCGAAAGGCACGGCGGGCTTAGCGCGGTCTTCCGTCAGCGGGAAGAGACGCTTGCCTTCGCCACCGGCAAGGACAATGGACAAAACATGTGGTTGACTCCTCACACCAACCAACCTATATGCGATTTACGTTCCTCGCTGCCAGTCTCCCCTCCCCGCTACCCACACCCAGGCATATCAAGCGACGGAAATTGTCAAATCTGGTTACGCTGGAACTATGCGTGTTGCCATGATGACCAAGGAATACCCTCCGGAGATTTACGGCGGAGCAGGTGTTCACGTAACTGAACTGACTCGTTTCATGCGCGGCCTCGACGGCGTTGACGTCGATGTGCACTGCATGGGTGCTCCTCGCGATGAGGCGGATGTATATGTCCACGGCGTTGACCCGGAGCTGAAGGATGCCAACGCCTCGATTAAGACGCTGTCCACGGGGTTGCGCATGGCAAATGCCGCCGCGGCAACCGACATTGATGTCGTCCACTCTCACACCTGGTACTCAGGCCTGGGCGGTCACCTCACTGGTCTGCTCAAGGGCATTCCGCATGTGGCCACCGCGCACTCACTGGAGCCGCACCGTCCGTGGAAGCGCGAGCAGCTCGGCGGCGGTTACGACGTTTCCAGCTGGTCCGAGCGCAATGCTATGGAGTACGCAGACGCTGTCATTGCTGTTTCCGCGCGCATGAAGGACGCCATCCTGGATGCCTACCCGCGTATCTCCCCCGACAAGGTCCACGTTGTCCTGAACGGTATCGACACCGAGCTGTGGTACCCGCGCCCGACGTGGGAAGAGTCCAAGGAACAGAACGGCTGGTCTGTCCTGGAGGAGCTCGGCGTTGACCCGTCTCGCCCGATGGTCGCGTTCGTCGGCCGCATCACCCGTCAGAAGGGTGTCGCTCATTTGGTCAAGGCCGCATCGCTTTTCGACGACGGTGTGCAGCTCGTTCTGTGCGCCGGCGCTCCGGACACCCCGGAAATCGCGAAGGAGACTGAGCAGCTCGTTCACGATCTCCAGGAGAAGCGCGATGGCATTTTCTGGGTGCAGGACATGCTGCCGAAGGAGAAGATCCAGGAGATCCTGACGGCCGCAGATTCCTTCGTCTGCCCATCGATCTACGAGCCGCTGGGCATCGTTAACCTCGAGGCTATGGCCTGTGGTACCGCCGTTGTCGCCTCTGATGTCGGCGGTATTCCGGAGGTTGTCGTCGATGGTGAAACCGGCACTCTGGTTCACTACGACGAGTCCGATCCGGAGGGCTTCGAACGAGGCATCGCTGCCGCTGTCAACAACATGGTCGCCGACCGTGACCGCGCTGCCAAGGTTGGCCAGGCGGGTAAGAAGCGCGCTGAGGAAGTGTTTAGCTGGGAGAACATCGCCAAGCAGACCGTCGACGTCTACAAGTCTTTGATGTAACAGGCTGATTGCCGCGCACCGTTTCTATGCCGCGACTGCGCACCGCACGGAGTCTCCTCATAAGGCCCATCGCTTCCAAAGAGGAAGCGGTGGGCCTTTTTAGCCTTTTTACTAACCCCGTTCAGGACATTCACTTATGCGTTTGCCCACTTTTCTGAACCTAATTTGAGTTTTGGATGAATTTATCATTACTGGTCAATAGCATATTGAGTATGAGATTCACTAAGAAGGTGGCAGCAGTTGGTGCCGCCATTGCCATAGCGCTAGCGGGGGCGGTACCGCATCAGGCGCTCGCTACAGAAGTAGCACCATCCCCTAGTACCGCTACCATCACCGAGCGTGGTCCCCTGGGACAGTCCGGCCGCTGGTTTACCGACGGTGATGGCCGAGCTTTCCTCACTCAGGGGTCGAACATCGTCTACAAGCACGATCCCTACACCCCCGAGGCCGGAGGCTTTAACGAGGACGACGCTGACTGGCTCGTGCAGCAGGGCTTCGACTCCATGCGAGTCGGCATTATCTGGAAAGCAGTAGAGCCAGAACCTGGCGTCTACAACGACGAATACCTGGATTCCATTGCCCGCACGATCTCCATGCTCACTGAGCGTGGAATCGCTGTCTTGGTTGATGCCCACCAGGATATGTACAACGAGAAGTTTGAAGGCGAATTCGCCCCGGATTGGGCTGTCGTTGACGACGGCGTTCCCAGCCTATTGAAGGTCGGCTTCCCGGCCAACCAAGCCCTCAATATCGGTCTCATTAGGGCATACGACAATTTCCTGAATAACCGCGAAGGCCCAGGCGGTGTTGGTCTGCAAGACCGTTACGCAGCCATGTGGGGCCATGTCGCCGAACGCCTTGGCGACATGCCGGGGCTGATGGGCTACGACATCATGAATGAACCGTGGCCCGGTTCGGCATACCCACTGTGCTACCTGGCTCTTGGCGACTGCGGCCCGGCTAAGGCAAAGCTCGATGAACTGCACCAGAAGGCTGCCGATCAGATTGTCGCCAAGGACCGGGATGCGATTGTCCACTACGAGCCCTACTCCATGTGGAACACCGGATTGAACACCAATCCGGCTGCCCCGGAAGTTCCTGAAACCGCTGGCACGGCTCTCAGCTGGCATGTGTACTGCACCACGAACGCCCTGTTCAACACCTACACGGGCTGCGATTTCTTCGACGGTCGTACCTTCGACAATGCAGAAATCGTCTCATCCGGTAACGGCTCGGCCACACTGCTTTCCGAGTTCGGCGCAACCGACGATGCCGATACCCTCAATGGCGTAATTTCGCTTGCCCGCCGCCACATGGTCGGCTGGCAGTACTGGTCCTACTGCGGATGCAACGATCCGACGACGCAGAACCAGAAGGAACAGGGCATGGTCTTCGACCCGAAGGATCCAGGACCTGTAGGTGCCGATGCCTTCAACCGCGATAAGATGACCATTCTCGCCGCTCCACACCTGCGAGCGGTCGCAGGCACCCCGCAAGCTACTGACTGGAACCGCGACGCCCGTGTCTACCAGGCCAGCTGGAACAATAGCCGCGTCGATGGCACCGGAGTTTTCGCACCTGGTTCCACCAGCGAGCTCGTTGTACCCTCAATTAACTTCCCGAATGGGTTCACAGTGAATGTCGAGGGTGGCCACGCCACTGTCGCTGCCGATGGCCAGACGGTTCATATCGTCTCCACTGCTGACAAGGTGTCAGTCACCATCCAGCCGAAGTAGAACCAACCGCTCGATTCACCAAATCACGCCCTGTGGATTTTTCCGCAGGGCGTTTTTCGTGCCGCAGAGTCCTCCCACACCATCGGACCAACAACCTGCCCCAGCTTCGGCTACAAATCTCGGGAATATAATGGCTTCCATGACCACTCACGAGAATTTTCCAACGGTCCGACACACAATATTCCAAAACTCACTGATGTCCGCACTACTCGATGGCATCTACGACGGCGAGATGACCATTGGCGAAATCCTTGGTCATGGAAACTTCGGCATCGGCACCTTCGACGGTCTCGATGGCGAAATGGTAATCCTCGACGGTGTCTGCTGGCAGGTGCGTCACGACGGCTCCGCGACCCGGGCCACCATGGATCAGCGCAGCCCCTACACGGTGGTGACCAACTTCGTTCCCCACACGGTGATGGATGCGCCGGAAAACCTGACTCGCAAGGAAATTAGCCCCATCATCGATTCCCTGGTACCGAGCCAAAACTTTATGTACGCACTGCGGATTACCGGCGAATTTGAGTGGGTGAAGACTCGAACCGTCGTAAAGCAGGAAAAGCCGTATCAGAAGATGGTTGATGCGACGGAAGAAGACGCGTCGGTTGATTTTGAGAACCTGCGGGGCACGATTGCGGGCTTCCGCACGCCGGTGTACGAGAAGGGAATTTCGGTGCCCGGCTGTCACGTGCACTTCCTTGCGGAAGGCGGCACCGGAGGCGGGCATGTGCTGGACTTTAAGCTGCGCTCGGGCACTATCGAACTGTGCCCGGGCACTGACCTGCAGCTTCGCCTTCCGCTAACGGCGGAATTCTCGGATGCTGACCTGGATCCGGAAGACCTGGACGAGCAGATTCACAAAACCGAGGTCAAGGAGTAGGCGCTAGTCGCCCGGGCGACCCAGACGGGTGACGTAGGCACGGGCGGTGACGTGCATCTCTGCAGGTAGCGCTGCAATGCGTTCCTGCAGCACCTCCGGGTGAATATGACGTGCCGACGGGCTCATACCGATCTGCGCGGCGATTGCACCCTGGTTGAGGTTCATACCGAACTCCACCAGCTCCGGGTCACCAACAGGCACGAGGTGCCCCTCTGCCTGGGAAATCATGCGCTCGACCTTGCCGCGCTCGACATCGATGATGCCCAGTGGCTCACGAAGCTCGCCCAAATGACCAGTAGTGGCCGTCAGAACCACGACCTGGCCGCCCGGCTTGAGCACGCGAGCGAACTCCTCCGCGTTGCGAGGTGCGAAGACGACTGTAAGCGCATCGATGGAGCCATCACGCAGCGGCAGACGCGCCCACGCATCGGCTACAACGGCGCCGAGGCGCGGGTGGCTCTTGGCCAGGTGCTTGGCGGCCGGCACAGACACATCAATGCCTACGCCACGGGAATTGGGAATGCTGTCCAGCGTGTGTGCGAGGTAGTAACCAGTGCCCGCACCGACTTCGCAGATGACTGGGCTGGCGGCCTCGGACACGTTGGCGTCGTCAAGCACGTCCTGGACGTTGCCTGTAACTGCCTCAACGAATGGAGCATAGTGGCCACCAGAGAGGAACTCCTCGCGGGCGGTAATCATCTTGGCGTCATCGCCGGTGTAGCGCAGACCAGCCCCACCGGCGAGCGTAACGTAACCCTGGCGGGCGACATCATAGCTATGTCCGGATTCGGACTTCAGAGTCATTCGTTCGGCATCACCAAACTTCAAATCAGTGCCATCGATGGGGTCAGCAAGCACATCAATGATGTCAGCTAGCACGTCGGTCACTCCTCAAACTGAGCTAGAAAAATAATTTTCACTATCTTAGCCCGTGACGAGCTCAGCCAAGTAACTCCAATGCGAGTTACTGACTGCGTTTATGACAAAAATTGCCCGAAAACTGGCTTGAAAGTGTCATAAACTCCCACAGTTTCACATTTGCAGCCTGCACTTTTTGTTCATAACCCCTCCATTCGAGCCGTTATCACCTGAAGAAGAAAAGGCGACCTACACCAGTGGTGTAGGTCGCCGCTGGGTCAAAACCGGACAGGCCCGGCCACTACCCCACTACTCTGCTACTCCACTACTGCTACAAGCTCTGCACCGAGCTCCTTGGCTTCCTCCGGGGACAGTTCCACCACCAGGCGCCCACCACCATCTGCGGGGACGCGCATTACAATCTTCTTGCCCTCTTTAACTGCCTCCAGCGGACCATCACCGGTACGCGGCTTCATTGCTGCCATGTGAACTCCTTCGTTCTAAGACAATGTCGATGCAGGAGACGACCAGCCACCCCAGCTCGGCTGTGGTAGCCAGGAGATTGACAATCCCGGTTCAAGACCTCGGTCTACGACCCCGGCTCAAGATCCCGGTTTAGAATCCCTGTCGGCATTTTCGACTACTTCTCTTCATCATAGTCCTTTGTTTCACGCAGCGGCATGGGTGGAGCGCCTCAAACTACGCCCCTTACACCAGCCCACGCACCGGATGCAGTGGCGCAAAATCACCGGAAATAGCCAGAGTCATACGGCAAACATCAAGAGTTTCGGACACCTGATGCGAACGGAACACCGCAACACCGGCAGCTGCCGCATGGGCGGTCGCAGCCAAGGTGCCGGGCACACGCTGCTCGACCGGGCGGTCCAAAGTCTCACCGACGAAGTCCTTATTCGACAGCGCCATGAGCACCGGCCAGCCTGTAGCCACGAGCTCATTGCAGCGCCGCAGAAGCTCGAGGCCGTGGTAGGTGTTCTTACCAAAGTCGTGGGTGGGATCGATGAGGATGCGGTCCTCCGGCACGCCAGCGTCCACTGCCCTCTGGGCGAGCTTGCCGGTTTCTGAGATGACATCGTCCACGACGTCGTCGTAACGCACGCGAACCGGATTGGTGCGTGGCAGTGCTCCACCGGTGTGCGAGCAGACGTAACCCATCCCGTGGGCGCCAGCGACTTCCAGCAGCTCCGGGTCATGGCCTGCCCAAGTGTCGTTGATGAGGTTGGCGCCAGCTTTGATGGCGGCTTCCCCGACTTCGGCGCGCCAGGTGTCGACGCTAATGTGCAGGTCAGGATAGCGTTCGCGAACCTTCGCGATGGTCGGCACCACGCGCTCGATCTCCTCGGCAACAGTTACTTCCGCACCGATACCAGCCTTGACACCGCCAATATCGACAATGCCTGCGCCTGCCGCAACAACTTCGTCGACGCGAGCAAGCGCGACCTCCTCCGCAGCCGTTGCGCCACGGTCATAGAAGGAATCCGGGGTGCGATTGACGATGGCCATCACCGTCGACACCGCGGAGTCCTGATAAAAACTCCGCACAGCGTCTTACCTCTCGCTGAAGCGACGGACTCGGCGGAGCTTTTCGGGAACGTCAGAGGTCGGCTCACACTCTTCCATCAACTTTTCGTGCGCGGCCTCGATGTACTCGACCGCTTCTTCAATGGAGTCGGTGACCAGGAAAAGGTCCATATCAGTCGGAGAAATCAGCTCCATGGCCACGAGTTTCTCGCGCATCCAATCGACCAGCCCCGACCAGAACTCAGTGCCCAGCAGCACGATTGGGTGATTTTCCACCTTCTCGGTCTGCACCATCACCAGTGACTCAAAGAGTTCATCGAGCGTGCCGAAACCACCCGGAAGACAAATAAACGCCTGCGAGTACTTCAGGAACATGGTCTTGCGCACGAAGAAGTAGCGGAAGTTCATGCCCAGGTCGACCCAGTCATTCAAGTGCTGCTCGTGCGGCAGCTCAATGCCCAGCCCAATGGACAGGCCGTCGGCGTCGTAACAGCCGCGGTTGGCGGCTTCCATGATGCCCGGGCCGCCGCCAGTGATGGTCGCGTAACCCGCCTCCGCCAGCGCCTTGCCCAGGTCGAAGCCCCACTGGTAGTACGGGCTGTCCTCCGGCAAGCGCGCCGAACCATACACCGTCACCGCCGGCGGAATCTCCGCCAACGCACCAAAGCCGTCAACGAATTCCGATTGAATGCGCAGCACACGCCAGGTGTCGTTGTGCAGCCAGTCCGTGTTCGGATTGTGTGACAACAGCCTGCGGTCGGTCGTAGACGCCTGCGGTTCGCCCGCCTGTCGAATCGCGATTGGGCCGCGGAGTGCACGGCGCTTAGCTGGGGACGGAGTACGTACAGGTTTCATAACCTCACAATGTATGCCAGCAATGACATACGCGCACCCGCTCAGCGAGGGCAGGGTGTGATTCTAGGCTCACCCAGCCACCGGCGCGGTGGTCAAGTACCGCCGCAGGTCCTCCCACAGTGCCGTAATGCACTCGACCGGAATCTGCTCATCCTTCTTGTGGCAGTACGCCGGATCACCCGGGCCAAAGTTCACTGCAGGAATGCCGAGCGCGGAAAAACGCGCCACATCGGTCCACCCAAACTTGGGCTTTACGACGTCGCCTGCGACCGCAACCAACTCCTTCGCAGCAGCCGCATGCAGTCCCGGTAGTGCCCCAGGGCTCACATCCTCGACATCGACGGTGAGGTCCTCGGCCGCAAACTCGTCGAGTCCCAGCACCTCGCGGAAGTGTGCCATGGCCTCATCGGCGCTGCGGTTGGGCGCGAATCGGAAGTTGACTCGCAGCACCGCCTCGTCGGGAAGCGTATTGGTGGCAACCCCGGCCTCCAGCCAGACGACGTTGAGCCCTTCGCGGTAGGCCAAGCCGTCGATATCCACGGTCTGCGGTTCATAGGCGGCAATGCGTGACAGCACCGGTGCTAACTTGTGCACGGCGTTGTCGCCGAGCCACGCCCGAGCCGAGTGTGCACGTGTGCCGTGCGCGGTCAGACGCAGGCGAATAGAGCCCTGGCAGCCGGCTTCGATGACATTGCCGCTGGGCTCGCCCAGCAAAGCGACATCGCCAGCCAGGAGCTCCGGATGCGACTCACTCAAGTGCCGCAACCCGTTGAACTCCGCGGCGATTTCTTCGCATTCGTACATGATGAGCGTCAGATCGCGCTGCAACTCCTGGCTTGCCGCCAGCGTCGCAAAAGCATGCAGGTAGACCGCGTCACCGCTTTTCATGTCCACAGTTCCACACCCAAACAGTGTGTCTCGCCCCTGCGCGTCTACCCCACGCGTCGAGGGCACATTGTCCGCAGTCGGCACCGTATCCAGGTGTCCTGCCAAAATCACGCGCTGCGGCAACCCCCGATGGGTCCGCGCAATCACGTTGTTGTCAATGCGCAGGACCTCAATCGACTCATCTGCCTGCGCGACCTCACGCAATGCCGCCTCGACGGCATCCGCTATCGCGGTCTCATTGTGGGACACCGATTCGATGTCCACCAGTGCCGCCGTGAGGTCTACAGGATCTTGGAGCAGATTTAACTTCGATTTCACATCAATTAAGCGTACAAACCATTGTGCGCCAGCGAAACCAGAATTTTGTGATGAATATGCGCCGCACGACCATTGATCGCATCTCCATTGGCGGGCGCGCCACCGCCGAGGAACAGCGCCAGCTCATGCGGTTCGGCGGAGGTCACACCAATTCTCCCCTCCGCCGGGCGCTTGAGCCCATCAGCCACCTCAAAGACCAGGGTTTTCGCTCCTTCCGGGAGAGTTTGGGCAATGATTGCCTCCGGAGTTTCGCTTGCCGACGACCCCAGCGCCCGCTCCTCCCCTGCAGAATCGGTCGCCTCTCCGTTTCCGCCATCCTCCTCGACAACGCCCGCGCCGGGACCATAGACCACAGCTACACGGGAGCCATAGACCGCAATTACCGGACGCAGCTCATTCGTGCTGACAATCACCGTAGAACCGGCCAGCGGCTTACAGACGGCCGCGACAATCTTGGCCGTTGCATGTGGCAGCTGCACTGGGGTGGGATCGATGTCTCGTCGATAAGCAGGACGAAGCGTTTCGGCGACATCGCCCAGCTCATCGCGCTCCCACATCGGCAGGGCATCGATGCGTGCCTGCTGATCGCGGTTCTTGCGCTCCAGCAAAAGGCGGGCAATCATGCCACCGCCGAGCCCCACCGCGATGGCAACTGCGATAACCAGCACAAGACGGTTCGGCGCAATGAGCGCAACCACTGCGGCGATAGCCACACCGACTGCGCCAATTGGCATTGCTCGCGGCGGCAGAACGAAACCAAAGAAGCTGGCTACGGCAAGAATCCAGGCACTCAGCAGTGCGAATCCCACGTAGAAGACCACCGGCAAGGCCAGGACGAAGCCGAGTCCGAGCACACTGACAGCAATGATGAGGCTCACTAAGAACCACTGCTTCATTTTCTGTGTGCTTTCAAGGCCAGCTAGGGGCATAGTTCATCCTTCCGCGAAGATTCCTCTAAGGGATACTAATATTAAGAATCATGATTACATCTGGTGCTGTCGCTACGGGAATCGCCAATATCGCAATGGACGGTACAGTTCTCGATACTTGGTTTCCCGCACCTCAGTTAAGCGATGAGGTCGTAGAATCGAGCACTCACCGGCTCGGCGCCGCTGATTTGACCCCACAGTTGCTTCGTCAGGTGATTTTGGACGAGGATCGCCGCGTGGAGCAGGTGGCAGTGCGCACGTCCATTGAGGATTTGTCCAAGCCTGCTGTCGACCCGCACGATGCCTACCTGCGCCTGCATTTGCTCTCCCACCGCCTGGTCAAGCCGCACCAGCTAAACACCAAGGGGCTCTACGAGCTACTCCATGTGGTGGCGTGGACCAATAAGGGGCCATGTCTGCCGGACAACTTCGAGCAACTGCGCACCCACTTGCGCGTCCGCGGTCTGATTCACGTCTACGCCATCGACCGCATGCCGCGCATGGTCGATTATGTGCTGCCCGCCGGTGTGCGCATTGCAGAGGCCGAGCGCGTGCGGTTGGGCGCTTACTTGGCACCGGGTACGTCCGTACTGCGCGAGGGATTTGTCTCGCTGAACTCGGGCACTCTGGGCCCATGCAAGATTGAGGGACGTCTATCCTCCGGTGTCGTCATTGGCGCGCACACGAAGGTGGGACTGTCGGCCTCCATCATTGCCGCTCATGACGATTCCGGTCAGCGTAAGCCGCTCACGGTTGGCGAGCGCTGCCACATCGATATCGCGGCCGGCACCGTCGGCGTCAGCCTCGGCAATGACTGCATTATTGACCGAAGCATCCTCATTGCCCCCGATACGCCCATCGATGTCCCCGCGGAGAACCGCCGTATTCAGGCATGGGAAATTTCGGGCCGCGACAACATGCACTTCTACCATCACCCGGACCACTCGGCGGTGTGCGTCCGCCGCACGGAACGCCCGGGCAATGACGAAGGTGCCGCTGCTTTCGCTCAGCTTGCCGACGTGCCGGATGAGCTGGCCGGATAACCTACTTTCGGTGCTCGTGAAGGCACATTAGTTGACCCCAAAACGGTGAATGGGGGTAAACCCGTAATACGGTTATTGCCCCTGTTATCAGCGAGGTAATGTTTGCGACATGACCGAATCGCAAATTACCTCCACCTCCGGCGAGACAGCTCAGCTGGGCAAGGGGCTGCAGGTTCGACACCTGACCATGATGGGTCTTGGCTCCGCAATCGGTGCCGGTCTTTTCCTTGGTACGGGCGTCGGCATTAAGGCAGCTGGCCCGGGTGTTCTAGTTTCCTATGTCATCGCTGGCTTCATTGTCGTCCTCGTCATGCAGATGCTCGGCGAGATGGCCGCTGCCCGCCCGACACCGGGTAGCTTCTCCACCTATGCCGAGATGGCCTTTGGTTCCTCGGCTGGCTTTGTCCTCGGCTGGCTCTACTGGTTCATGCTCATCATGGTGCTCGGCGCTGAAATTACCGGTGCCGGTGCCATCATGGGTGCGTGGTTCGGTATTCCGGGCTGGATTCCAGGCCTGATCTGTGTTGTCTTCTTCGCTGTAGTGAATTTGGCGAATGTGCGCGGTTTCGGCGAGTTCGAGTTCTGGTTCGCGTTCATCAAGGTCGCGGTGATTATCGCGTTCCTGGTCATTGGCGTTCTTCTTTTCTTCGGTCTGCTGCCAGGCACCAGCTTCGTCGGTACGACGCATATTGCCGAGTCCGGATTCCTCCCGAATGGCGTGTCCGGCATTGCCGCTGGTCTGTTGGCCGTGGCCTTCGCCTTCGGCGGTATCGAGATTGTCACAATTGCCGCTGCTGAGGCTGAAGATCCGCAGCGTTCCATCGCTGCTGCTGTCCGCTCGGTAATCTTCCGCATCTCTGTGTTCTACCTGGGCTGCGTGACCGTCATCATCCTGCTGTTGCCGTACTCCCAGATTGACGGCGCTGACTCCGCAGCTGAGTCGCCGTTCACCCAGGTTCTGAAGCAGGCGAACATTCCGGGTGCCGTTGGCTTCATGGAGGCCATTATCGTTCTGGCACTGCTGTCCGCGTTCAACGCTCAGATTTACGCAACCTCTCGCCTGGTCTACTCGATGTCCACCCGCGGTGAGGCACCGCGCTTCTTCGCCCACACCAATGAAGGCGCAGTTCCGAACCGTGCGGTCATCATGTCGATGGTCTTCGCCTTCGTCTCCGTCGGTCTGCAGGTTGTCTTCGACGGCTCGAGCGTCCTGGTCTTCCTGCTGAACGCTGTCGGCGGCTGCTTGCTGGTGATCTGGCTGGTCATCGCTCTGTCCGAGATTAAGCTGCGCCCGCAGATGGAGGCCAACAACGAGCTTTCCGTTCGCATGTGGGCCTACCCGGCACTGTCCTGGGTAGCGGTCATCCTGATTCTGGGCCTCGCTGTTGGCATGCTCACCGATTCTGGTGCTCGCCAGCAGGTTATCGCCGTTGTGTGTGTCACTGCGTTCCTCGCGGTGCTCGCTGCACTGACTAAGAAGAGCCGCACCGCGGCCCGCGAGGCTCTCGAGTCCAGCGATAGCAACTAGCCGTTAGCAACTGACTGCAGGGCCTAACCACCCTGCTACCCCTATCCGAACATTTCCTTGCTACACATTTGCGGAACACTTTTCATAGATAGGGATATGCCGGTAGCCTGTTTTCCATGAAATTTGGAGCACAAGCTACCGGCATTGCCACTTTTAACAACGATACTGTTCTCGACGTCTGGTTCCCCGCCCCCAAGCTCATCGAAGAGGGCGTGGCAACCTCCACCACGACCGGAACCATCGACGCCGACGCGCTGCCCGAAGATTTCACCTACCTCGCAGACCTGGCCGTAGCCGATGCGGACCGTGGCACCACACGCCGTCTGGTCACAGCTACCATCGCTTCACTCGAAGACGCACCAGTCGACACCATCGATGCCTACCTGCGTCTCCATCTGCTGTCCCACCGCCTGGCCACCCCCAACAGCATCAACCTGGACGGCATCTTCGGCAAGCTCAACAATGTGGTGTGGACGAATTTTGGCCCCTGTGCTGTCGAAGGCTTCGAGGTAACCCGAGCCAAGCTGTCACGCCGCGGGCCTGTCACCGTCTACTCCATCGATAAATTCCCCCGCATGGTCGACTACGTCACTCCCACCGGAGTTCGCATCGGTGACGCTGACCGCGTGCGCCTTGGAGCCCATCTCGCAGAGGGCACCACAGTCATGCACGAGGGCTTCGTCAACTTCAACGCAGGCACGCTTGGACACTCCATGGTGGAAGGCCGTATCTCTCAGGGGGTCGTCGTCGACGACGGCTCCGATATCGGCGGTGGTGCGTCCATCATGGGCACACTATCCGGTGGAGGTAAGGAAGTTGTGTCCGTCGGCAAGCGATGCCTACTCGGTGCGAACGCTGGACTCGGAATCTCGCTCGGCGATGACTGCGTACTCGAAGCCGGGCTCTACATCACTGCCGGCACCAAGTGCCTCGTTGCCCTAGACGGTGTGAAGAAGACGCTCAAGGCCCGCGAGCTCTCGGGCGGATCGAATATGCTCTTCCGCCGCAACTCGCTCTCTGGTGCAGTCGAGGTTGTGCCGTGGGCTGCCGAAAAGGTGAAGCTCAGCGCGGAGCTGCACGCTAACTAAGGGGTGGTCGGCACGTCTGCCGGGGCCGCGATATTCCGCGCGCTCCGGTAGACACGTCGCTCACCAGTGACGGGGTCGACAAAGGCCAGCGCGGTTGCCGTCAATCGCAGCTGCGGCGTGTACTTTGGCGCGCTGCCCGCGCTTGCCGACGGCCCCTGCGCCCCCGCTTCCCGGCCATAGGTATCCTCACCGAGGATGGGATAGCCTAGCCAGTCCATCGTCGCCCGCAGCTGATGCGTGCGGCCCGTATGGGGCTGTAGCCGCCAGTGCCCCACCTGCATGCGGCTGCCGCAATGCCCACAACCACAGCCGACTGCGTGCAGCGGAATGCTGGTGCTGGTCGCACCACCGCCATGGCTGTTCGCCAGCACATCGCCGATGTCCGCGGCTACTCGGCCGAGGAAGGTCACGGTTGTGCGTGCGAGCTTGAACTTGGGATTCTTCGTGGCAGCGCGAGCGAAATCGTCGGTCTCCACGACTTTTACTCCGCGCCCCGCAGGGTTGGGATCGAGCAGAAGCGTGACATCCCTGGTTTCCCCCACATGCCAATCATCGGGCATCACGGTGAGGCATTCGTATTCTTTGGTGATTTCCTGGTTTTGGAAAAGCTGCTGGTAGCGCGCACGGGTAGCCGGATTCCGGGAAAGCAACAGCAGCCCACTGGTCAGAAGATCCAGGCGGTGAACGGCCACTATCTCCGGTTCCCCGAGACTACGTCGCAGTCGCTCCTGAACGGTATTGGCCACGATGCGGCCATTGGGGGTTGCGGGCAGAAAAGGTGGCTTGTCTACGACCAGAAACTCATCGGTGTCGGCCACAATTGCCGGCTCAAAGGGGATGTACTCCTCGCGCTCGTGAGCGGCAGCATCGACTTGCGCTGTCTGACGGTTCTTCTCAAGGCCCCACCAAGCATCTCGGTTACCTGCGGCACGTCCCACGGCACACTCCCTTTTTCATGATTTGGTCTATGCCGATGTCGGCACCGTTTGCAGCATTGGGCCTACTCGGGCCAGCACATCTGGCCGGGCTAGCCGCGAATACGCGCCGCCGCCACTTCGATGTCGTTGAGCGTCGCTGTGAGCCCCACCCGCACGTGCTGCGCACCCTTGGGGCCGTAGAAGCTACCCGGTGCGACCAGGATGCCACGTTCGGCCAGCCAATCAACCGTCTGCCAGCAGTCTTCCCCGCGAGTAGCCCACAGATAGAGCCCGCCCTCGGAGTCGTCGATACGAAAACCTGCGGCTACCAGAGCATCGCGCAGAATTTCACGACGGTCACAGTAGCGCTGCTTTTGTTCGGCCTCGTGGGAGTCGTCGTTAAGCGCGGCGATCGTGGCGTGCTGGATGGGCCCCGGCATCATCAGCCCCATGTGACGGCGCACGGAAACCAGCTCGGCAATGAGGTCCGCGTCGCCGGCGAACCAGCCGGTGCGGTACGACGCCATGTTCGACGTCTTCGACAGCGAGTGGATAGCCAGCAGGTTGGTGAAATCACCGTCGCACACTCGCGGGTCGAGAATACTGACTGGCTGTTCAGTCCAGCCGAGCCCCAGATAGCACTCATCAGAGGCAACAATGACGTCCCGAGAACGCGCCCACTCAACCACCTTGCGCAGGTGTTCAACACCGAGGACCTTGCCGTTGGGGTTGCCCGGGGAATTGATGAACATCAGCGTCGGCGAGGCGGGACCGATTTGCGTCAGCGAGTCGGCACGCAGCAGCTCAGCGCCTGCGATACGGACGCCGACCTCGTAGGTGGGATATGCCAGCTCGGGGATGACGACGGTGTGCCCCGCGCCTACGCCGAGAAGAAAGGGCAGCCAGCCAATCGCTTCCTTGGTGCCAACGACCGGAAGCACATTGCCACCGTTGACCGCTGACTCCAGTCCCGTCACGCCGTAGCGCCGCGCCATCGCTGCAACAATCGCCGCGCGTAGCTCAGGCGTGCCGACGGTCTGAGGGTAGCCCGGCGCGGCAGCGCCTTCGGAAAGGCCCTGCCGGATTATCGGAGCGACTTCATCGACCGGTGTGCCGACCGAGAGATTCACCATGCCCTCTTCATGCGCAGCCGCAGTGGCTTTCGCCTGCGTGAGAGAATCCCACGGAAACTGAGGCAAAAGAGAACCGGGAGTTACGCGCTTGCGGGCAGCTGACATGGGCGGTGATGAAGTCCTTCCCGGGAAAAGAAATAGGTTTAATCCTCTGTGGTTCTAGTCTTCTGCCTGCGGCGGCAGAGCTGCCACGAATGGCACATCGAAGTCCTGGGGGCCGAGCTTGGCGGCACCGCCCGGGGAACCCAGCTCATCGAACCAGTCGACATTGGCATCGATGAATTCAACCCACTCATCCGGAACATCGTCCTCGTAGAAGATGGCCTCGACTGGGCAGACCGGTTCACAAGCGCCGCAGTCCACGCACTCATCAGGATGAATGTAGAGCATGCGCTTGCCCTCGTAAATACAGTCAACCGGGCACTCTTCAACACAGGCACGGTCGAGGACGTCAACACATGGCTGGGCAATGATGTAAGTCATGGTTTTAGGTTTAAGAACCTTTCTCACAAGATATGGGATGAGGCTTTCGCTATCTGTCGATTATGCCGTTCCGACGAGAAACAGAGCAAAATAGACAGAGCGGTATATTCAGATTGGAGTCTACACCCAACGTGGGTGTTGTTATCAACTGGCTCCAGAAAGGGCCACATTGATGCGGGCCTGCCCTGCATCAATTCCTCACCGTCTCCTGCAGTATCCGCTGCAGTTTTCGCTAGAGTGCCCGCAGATGGCGCAGTGGCCAGGCACCGCCCAGCACACCGCAAACAAGCAGCAGCACTGTTCGCAACCACTGCCCCATTGCCAAATCACCACCGAAGGGCAGCACTGCCCACAGCAGAATGCCTGCAAAACCCAGCACCCAGATGACAGTCGGAATTGCAGCTTTGGAGCGATCACGAGTCCACAGCAACGCTGTGTTGGTAATGATCAGATTGGCAATATAGGCCAGCGGAATGGTCCACGGCAACGGAATAGCAACCGAGCCGATGGTAATCCACGCTCCGAGGAAAACTACTTCAATCACCAACGCTGCCAACGCAGCCAGCGACAGCCAGACCAGCGCTACCGTGACCTCGCCCTGATGGAAATTCTCGCGCGGCTGCGAACGTTCCGGATTCCCCCAATAGCGCTCATCCCCGAATGTGCGCTTTTCAATACTCAAGCGCTCGTTCTTCAACTTTCCGCCAGCAGCGTTAATCAAGTCTTCGCTTTCGTGAGGCTGAGGGTTACTCATCGTCCGCGCTCCCCTCCACTGCCAGGTCCGCGCTCGGCACTGAGCCGGCACTTGCTGCCGGGTCCTGCAGCA
This sequence comes from Corynebacterium sp. MSK047, assembly GCF_030232285.1. NCBI lineage: Bacteria > Bacillati > Actinomycetota > Actinomycetes > Mycobacteriales > Corynebacteriaceae > Corynebacterium > Corynebacterium sp. MSK047. The sequence goes on from NZ_JASPJI010000015.1 coordinate 28,483, forward strand.
ATCGGACATTCACCAGTTCCCCCAGCTCTTCCAGGGACGCAGCAGTCGCCGTACCAAAACGGTATGCCTCAGTCGGCGTCACCGGCTGACACAGCAAATTGGAAAACGCCCAGACGGCTCGCGCATGACCAGAGCCGTCGGTCTGCCCATAGACAGCATCTGGATTGACCTCACTGACGGAACCATCGGCGAACCACACTTGTGTCGCATGCGCGCGCATGGCCTCAACCTTGGCAGCCACAGCGCCGTCATCCAGCTGAACCTCGAAATGGCCGGTCACGGTAGCGAAGTCGTCGACATCGCACGCCTGCCAGGTCTCCGGCACCACGGTAATGGCATCCAGCCCCGCCACCATTGCCTCACGATCGGTGACCGCCCACAGCGTCGGAAAGCGATTTCCGCACGCCGCGACAGTGATATCGTGCGCGCGAATGTGGTCCGGGTGCCCATAGCCACCATCGGCATCGTAAGTAATGACCACATCTGGCTGCAGCTCATCGAGGATGGTGCGAAGCTGGGCGACCGCCTCATCACCTGAGTTCATGAACGCACGGGGATGCTCATTGCCCTTGTCCCCTGCCATACCGGAATCACGCCAACGCCCGGCACCACCGAGGAAACGTGGCGCATTGTCTGGGCCATTGGCCCCCAGCGCACGCAGCGCCGAGCGCAACTCGGCGACGCGGAAACCGCCCAACTGGTCAGCTTCATCAGCAACTAGCCCCTGGTACGGCGCGCCGATGACCTCGCCCAGCTCGCCCATCGTGCAGGTCACTACGCTTACCGACGCTCCGGAGCGCGCGGCAGCCGCAATCAAACCACCTGTCCAAATGGACTCGTCATCTGGATGTGCGTGAACAAAAAGTAACTTCACGGGCTTTCTTACTTCCCCTTGTTCTCCTGGTCGGCGTTATCGCGGACTTCTTGGTTCTGACCCGAACCGTCCTGCTCAGTATCTTCGCGCGGACTATCTCCCGGTTGAGAATTCTCAGACGATTCTCGAGTCCCGCTTTGCGTCGAGACTCGGCGAACCTCGCCCAGAACACCGAGGCGACCCAACACTGGGTCATCAGTCCACTGCGAAGAGTCCTTCCGCCCGGTAATTGTAATTTCCGGGCTGACGACCGTCAGCAGGCCGTCTTTCACCAAGGTCAGCTCGATACTGTGGCCAGCAATGATATCGGCGAGTTCAGCGGGCAACGCAGAACTGTCGGGAGCGAGCAGCTCATCAACCTGCGGGTCACAAAGGCCGGAAAGATTCTCGCTCCGAGCAGCCGATTTCGGAGCGACAGGTACTCCATTTAGGTCAGCCGGTTCCGCTGAGGTAGAAGATTTGGACCGTTCAGACGGTGTCGTCCCGTCCAGCGAGCTCTGCTCTTCAGCACTCTTTTCCCAATCTCCGCTTGGCGCAGGCTTTGTCGAACTGTCAACGCCCTCAGACTCAGACTCGGATTCTGACTCAGACTCAGACTCAGCAGCCGACTCTGCGCCTGCTTCATCCAAGTCCTTCGGCGGTAGCGAACTGATCGAGCCTTCCGTACACGCATAGCGTTCCCGGGCCGCCTGGACGGAATTGGGCTGCTCTGCCCATGCCACCACGGCATCGACGGTTCCGTAGGGCAACGAAGACCGCAGCATGTCCGCCGGAGAATACGAAACAACGGTGGCGGGGATACCAGCTGCAGTCAACTGGTCAGCGACCGCAAAAGCCGCAGCGCGTGCCGCTATACCGTCGCTAATGATGCCGATTCGTAGCGGATTGTCCTCGGTAAATCCGGCCTGAGGTGCCTCGGATTTCTCCTGGCCACCACCGTCACCAGAACCACCCGCGATTCGGCGTCCGGTGGCCACCTCTGAGACCTGTGCAACGTTGATGGTGCGCAGAATGGCCCGGCGGACGGACTCGTCGGCAAGCCTGCTCGACGCGAGGTTGGTACTGAAAACCAGTTCCCGGTTGGGCTCATGGAAGAACTCAGCAACACCGGGGACCAGACCGTACGTCAGCTCAGAGGTCTCCGTCGGACGGACCTGCACGGCCTGGATCTGCTTCGAACGCAGTTGCTCCGCACCATCGATGGCACTACGCATGGCACGCAGCGTAATAACCTCCGAGGCTGCTGGCTGCTCACCCCAGTAGCGGTCATTTCGAACCAGTCGAATGATGTTGCGGCCGACATCCATCGACTCGACGGTGTACTGCCCACCGGAGGCCGGGAAACGGCTGGCCAGCCCTTCGGAAAAACCATCAGTGTTCGACCGCATCAAATGCGCTGGCAAGAGATGTGCAAACAGGCGCTGCCAATGCGTAATCGGCTGAGTGAACGTCACGTCAATCTGACGGCCACCATCGGAGACATCAATGGATTTAATCAGCTCATAAGTCGCCGTATCCAGCGATCCTGGCGTGGACGTGACTTGGGAAAATAGGTAGCGGAAGTCCTCGCCACTGATTGGCGTGCCATCGCTCCACTGCGCCCCTTTTCGAATGCGGTAGCGGACATGCTCTGCCGCTACCGTCGGATCCGTGATGTCAACATCGGCCGCTTTTCCGTTTCCAGCTCCGTTTCTGGCGTCACTGTCTTTGCTGTCATCACTCTCGATGACCTGCACGGAATCCAGCAAGTCGGAGTTGAGAAGCCATTGGGGAGTTCCTGCCGAGCGAGCGTTGGCAGCGTTATCCACCACTCCGGGAGCTTGCGCGGAGGCACTAGCGTCACCAGCCTCGCCCGCTACCGGCGCAGGGGTGAAAACACTAGGCAGTGTCAGTCGCGCTACCAGGCTGGTCACCGGGGAGACGTCGGCAAGCAAATGCGGATTGAAGCCTTCGACAAACTCGTCGACACCGACCGTGACTTCACGCATCTTTTTGGCCTGGTCAGCGGTGTCTTCCTGTTGCACCGGTGCTTCCTGCTGCCCGGGCACAGTCGGAGCGTCCGACGGGCGAGCCATGCACGAAGACGCCAAAGCCGCCGTCACGCAGAGTGTCGATGCTACGAAAAATCGACGAGAAGCTGCGTGACGACGGCTGCGAATAAACATATTCACGAGATTACTCGACACCTGACCGAGTCAGTTACCCCGAGACTGGTTTCCAGGTGGCCCAGTCCCCTAGCAACCCGAATTACTTCTTATTCATGGCCTTCGCGCGGGAACGAGCGCGAGCGCGATCGGTGGCGCTGAGGATCTGCTTGCGTACGCGAATGCCCTCCGGGGTGACCTCAACACATTCGTCAGCGCCACAGAACTCCATAGCCTCATCGAGGGAAAGCTTGTGCGCCTTCTCCAGAGTCACGGTCGCATCAGCCGAGGCTGCGCGCATATTGGTCAGCTTCTTTTCCTTGGTGATGTTGATGTCCATGTCCTCATCACGCGGATTCTGGCCAACGACCATGCCCTCGTAAGCCTGGTCACCCGGCTCGACGAAGAAGGTACCGCGGTCAGAAAGCTGAATCAGCGCGTAAGCGGTGATCTGGCCAGTACGGTCAGCGACCAACGATCCTGTCGGACGATCCTTAATCTCGCCTGCCCACTCGCCGTAACCGGCCGAGTAGTGATTGGCGATACCGGTGCCCTTGGTCTCCGTCATGAAAGTAGTGCGGAAGCCAATCAGACCGCGGGACGGAATGAGGAACTCCATGCGCACCCAACCGGTGCCCTGGTTACCCATCTGCTCCATGCGCCCCTTACGAGCCGCCATCAGCTGAGTGACAGCACCCAGGTGCTCTTCTGGAACATCGATGGTCAGGTGCTCGTACGGCTCCTGAACCTTGCCGTCGACGGTCTTGGTAACAACCTGCGGCTTACCGACGGTCAGCTCAAAGCCCTCACGACGCATAGTTTCAACCAGAACGGACAGCGCCATTTCACCACGGCCCTGCACCTCCCAGGCATCCGGGCGCTCGGTCGGCAGCACGCGCAGTGAGACGTTACCAATCAGCTCCTGGTCCAGGCGGGCCTTGACCATACGAGCAGTCAGCTTATCGCCACCACCCTGGCCTGCCAGTGGCGAGGTGTTCACACCGATGGTCATGGAAATAGCCGGCTCATCGACCAGGATGCGCGGCAGCGGGTCCGGGTGCTCGACATCACAGAGAGAGTCACCGATCATGACCTCGTCGATACCGGAGATAGCGGCGATGTCACCTGCAATGGCTTCTTCAGCAGGAACACGGGTCACGCCGACGGTACGCAGCAGCTCTGCAACCTTCGCGTTCTTGACATGCTCGTTGCCCTCGGAATCGTAGTGAATCCACGAAATCTGCTGTCCCTTGCGGATACGGCCCTTGTGGATACGAATCAGACCAATTCGACCAAGGAAGGAGCTGGAGTCCAGGTTGGTCACCTGCGCCTGCAGCGGGGCATCGATCTCAGCGGACGGCTCCGGGAGCACCTCGGTGATGACGTCGAACAGCGGCTGCAGGTTCTCGGACTCCGGCAGGTTGCCGTTACCCGGGTTCTCGGTCGAAGCCTTACCGGCACGACCAGAGGCATAGAGAACCGGCAGCTCAAGGTTGCGCTCAGCGACCTCAGCAGCTTCCGGGTCTTCCAGGGTGGAGGCTAGCTCGAGCAGCAGATCCTGTGCTTCCTCGACAACCTCGTCGATACGTGCATCTGGGCGGTCAGTCTTATTGACCACAATGATCACCGGCATGCAGGCAGCAAGCGCCTTGCCCAGGACGAAGCGGGTCTGCGGCAGCGGACCTTCAGAGGAGTCGATCAACAGCACGACGCCGTCAACCATGGACAGTGCGCGCTCCACCTCGCCACCAAAGTCGGCGTGACCAGGGGTGTCAATGACGTTGATGATGAGGTCTTCGCCGTTCTTGCCCTCACCTTTTCGGCGAATAGCGGTGTTCTTCGCCAAGATGGTGATGCCCTTTTCCTTTTCAAGGTCACCAGAGTCCATCACTCGGTCTGCAACTTCTTCGTGGTCGCTGAAAACGCCGGACTGCTCCAGCATGGCGTTCACGAGAGTGGTCTTGCCATGGTCGACGTGTGCGACAATGGCGACATTACGGAACTCGGTATCGCTCACAGGCGGATAGCTCCTAACAAGCTAAGAGGACTAAAAGAAAAAAAGATACGGCCTTGCTCTAAAGAACTGTCTTTACGACTGCCTTTAACGCCCCGCATCAACGCGTAATAAAGCGTTCTACAGTGTACTCCTTCTTAATGGCCCTGCACATCTGGCAGAGATTCTCACAACCCCGAGCACCTATCCGTCATGCAAAGTGGCATTGCCGCACCACCCTTCGGCACAAATTACCCCCTTGCTATACCCCCGCTTTATCGACAGCCATAACGGCATATCCGCCAGCGCCACAACGCTTCACGACGGCAATCTCTCAGCCCGCCATGTGACACATGTGACCAAATGCCATAGTTGTAACCCCACGGGATGAGACTTGACTTCACCCGCTTACGCGCTGCGAAACACCATTAACACCACAGGCATACATGACGTCACAATTTTCACAATCATCTCGTTCTACACCAAAAATCACTCTAATTAACTTGCGACACGCAGGAATCCGTGCGTTAATCTCCTGAGAAGATTCTGAACATTTCTTTTTCAAATCTTTCCAATTCCCGTTGGAGTCGTTCTAAGATGAGCAACGATTCCGAAATTTTGATTCCGACTCCAATAGCCCACGAATGAGAGGTTCTTCACCGTGGTTTCGACTGGACGCTCCTTCCTGCGCCGTGCCGCAGCGACCTTGGGTGCAGCTGCAATTCTCACTGCGGGCATGACTCCCGCCGCTTCTGCTTCCCCGTCGCTGGACTCCCTGAACATCGCTTCGCCGAATCTCTACGGCAACGCGCGCGACATCATTAACTCCCCAGGCGTTCCTGAGGAAATTTCCAGCGCACTGAACAAGGGAATTGACTTCCTGACTGGTGAGGGCGAGGGCGAGCCGGGCTTCAAGGTTCCGGAAGGTGCCCCGAAGACCAACCAGTTCCTGCTGCCTACTGTTGCCGACAAGTGCATCGGCGGCGAAGGTCGTTCCTTCGGCCTGGCCACTACCGTTCCGGGCCCGGCAGACCTGCCTCTGCCAGGTGTTCCAGAAAACCAGCTTGGCTTCATTTTCACTGGCCTGGGCACCAAGCAGCTGGCTAAGCAGCAGGACACAGAGATGAATGTCTACTGGGTCAACGTTGCTAACGGCAAGTACGGCAAGACCACCCTGGAGAACAACGGCATCAACGCCGAGGAGGGCCCGGGTGCTGTCAACGGCACCGCTGACACGGGCAAGGGCGTGGTCATCGCTGTCATGCAGGGCGGTATCACCACTCAGGAAGAGCCTGGTCCGACCAACTGCAGCTACACCCCGACCGCCGGTGTCTTCCCGGTCGGCCTGAACTAAGTTTTTCTAGTTCTCCCCTAGCCCTTTTTGCATCACGTATGCAGAAAGGGCTTTTCTATGCCCAAAAAGGCAACCCCCACACGTTAAGGTATTCGCATGTCCACTTCACCGGCCACTTCGGCTTCGACCGCGGCAGCTCCTGCACTCTCCCCAATTCGCTCGAGTCAGGACACACATCCTCCGAAAGTCGAGACCTTTGACCTACGTGAAATGGTCAACACCGACCCCAAGGGCTTTCAGCGCAATGTCGATGAGTTCCGAACTCTCACACCCAGCCGCCTTTATATGCGCCGTGGGATGGATCATCCAAAGTTTGGATATCTAGAGTCATTCCTGCTTGCCGACGAAGGGTTGCGCATCAGCATTTATCACTTCCGCCCGGGCGTGAAGGTGGAACACCAACGCTACGTCGATATTGTCAGCATCGACCGGACTGATCCGCAGTGCTGGCGTATGACCGATTTGTACCTCGACATCCTGCAGGCACCGACCGATCCTGAGGCCATAGCTCCCATACCTGTCGATGCGACCACACAGATTCGCGTTGAAGATGTCGACGAGCTCGTCGCGGCCCACACTCAAGGGCTGATTAGCGATGAACTCACCGAATTCGCTATCGAGACCACGCTGACTGCACGCGCCGCAATCGCTGCACACGGTGACAACATTGATGCGTGGATGCAGACTTTGAACCTCGATGCGACGTGGGCTGATGCTGTTGAGCTTTCGCCCGCAGCCTAAAATGACCACCTCAACAAGGAGTACCGCCCGTGTTCGATAACTTAACCGGCCCCATTCCTCCCGCCGGCCCTGATAGCAATGCGATCATCAAAGCAGTCCGAGCAGCATTTTCCTCCTACTTTGAAGAGTCCGACCCCGGCGAAGCCCAGCTGACCTTCCTTGGTTCTTCGCCACTGAAGATGCTGCGCTTCGGCCCTGACACAGACCGGATTGTCACCTACGCAACACTCGGTTGCAGTGCCGAAGCGATGCATGATCCTTCCGCAATGGTGGTGGACACCAACTCTGGCCCGCGTGCCGAACTCATCTTGCCTATTCGTGGTGGACTGGACGAAGTCATCCGCCCGCTGGGTATTCTTGCCGCTTCCCCAAGCATCGAAGGCCTCATCCTGACCGAGGGGGCACTTATCGACTTCGGCCAGCCACTGTGGGATCAGTCGCGCTTCACCGGTTTTGTGCTGTTCAAGGCAGAAATCCCGCCGGTCGCGGTGGAGGAAACCGAAGTCACAATCTTCCAGCCGGTCCCCGCCACGACCAATGAATTTGCCCTTGCTCGCGCTAAGGGCGTTGACGAACTGCGTCGCGTGTGGGAAACCCAAGGTGTTGACTTCACCGACCCGCACCGCACCAGCGCTGTATAGAAGTTAGCTTTTGTAGTGGTTGCCGGTTTTCTGCTCGTCGGCAAGCGATAAGTGCAACCTAGCAGTGACGTTTCGCGCCGCGACAGCGTGGTTTAGAGTATGGAATTATGGCAGTCAATTCGGCTAAAGACGTTCCTTTCCATGCGGCGCAGTCCTTTCGGTGGTGGCGGCTGGCGGTATATGTTTACGTCCCAGCACTAATCCTGACCGTGGTCAGTTCCCTATTGAAATGGGATGCGACTGTTACGGAAGCGGCAAAAGCCAACAACATCGAGGTTTCTGCTGCACAGACCAGCTTGGCCGTGAGCTTCGCGTTTGCGATTCTCGCGCAGACGGCAACGGCGATTGCGTGCTGGTGGCTTGCTGGCAAACTCCTTGAAGGATCGACTGCAGCGCGCACGGTGCTGTCCGTGGCGGCGGCAGTTTTTGTCATTAATGCATCAATGACGCTGGTCGGAACGATTTCCCAGGTACGCTCCGGAGACTCGTCGGTGCTCGGTTTGATTACAGCTGGCCTGCTCATTGTTGCCTCTATCATCGCCGCAACTGCAACCGCCCAGTCCTACCGCGGCGAGCGAAACCAGAAGTTCTTTGTGACGACGTAGGCAGCTCTTAAAGGTTTGGGCGGGGCGGGGATGCCTTCCAGGGCCTCCGCCGTCCGTTTTAGGTCGGCGTACATTTTAGGTATGCCCACTAATACTGAGAGCGCCAGAAACATTTTGAATGGTCTCGCGTCCACCCAATCCCAGCGCGAGGAACTGTACAAATATTTCCACCAGCACCCTGAGCTTTCCATGCAGGAGCAGAGCACTGCAGACCGGATTATTCAGGAGCTCGAAGCTTCAGGTATTTCCACACATCGCGTCGGAGACACCGGCATCGTTGCCATTATTGAGAACGGTGCCGGGCCGATTGTAGCTATGCGCGCAGACATTGATGCGCTACCGGTGAAGGAGACTTCCGGCAAAGATTACGCCTCCACAGCAACGCAGATTGATGAAAAGACCGGCACAGAGGTCCCCGTCGCCCACGCTTGTGGCCACGACTTCCACCTGATGTCTTTGCTTACAGCGCTGCAGGCTTTCAACGAAAACCTTGATCAGTGGTCTGGCACATTCATCGGTATCTTCCAACCCGCTGAAGAAACCGCCGAAGGTGCACGCGCAATGCTGGCGGCAGATCTGGAGAAGGCTATTCCGCGTCCCGATGTTTATCTCGGTCAACACGTACTAGCTAGCTTGCCCGGCGGTTATGTGGGAACTCGCCGCGGGCCTGTTCTATCCTCTGCATTCTCGGTCAAGGTCACTGTGCACGGTAATGGCTCCCATGGATCCATGCCGGAGCTCAGTGTCGATCCCGTTGTCTTGGCTTCCACCATTGTGATGCGCCTTCAGACCATTGTCTCGCGTGAGGTAGCGGCCACCGAGACCGCAGTGGTGACCGTTGGCGCGATTCAGGCGGGAACTAAGTCCAACATCATCCCTGACTCCGCAGAGCTGCTCATCAACACTCGTGCCTACAACAGCGCCGTGACCGAACACCTCAAAGAGGCAATCGAGCGCATTGTACGAGCAGAATGTGTTGCTGCCCGCTGCCCTCAAGACCCGGAGTTCACTTACTACGACCGCTATCCCCTCACGAATAATGACGGGGATGCCACGAATACTGTGCGTGAGGCATTCGACGCGTACTTCGGTGAAGAAGTCTCCGACTTGGACGCAGTGGCCGCCTCTGAAGATTTCTCAATCATCCCCGATGCGCTTGGAGTGCCATATACGTACTGGGGGCTCGGCGGTTTCGCGGATGAGAGCAGCGCCGTTGGCAACCACAACCCAGCTTTCGCCCCTGACCTCCAACCCACTCTTGACCGGGGAGCAGAGGCAATCGTTGTAGCTGCCTGTGCTTGGTTGGCGAAATGAGGGTGTGATTAGCGAGGCTGATGTGTGCGGCTGCTGGCGAGCTGGTGGATGGTGTAGTGCCGGACTCGTGCGGGGCTCGTGCGGGACTCGTGCGGGACGGCCGAAAAAACCGGGGGTTAAGCGAACAAGTAGGCCCCGGCGCACGCCGACCGGACATGCTTCTTGCTACTTAACCCAAAAACTTACGGGCTGCAAATGTGAAACTGTATGAGTTTATGACACTTTGAAGCCGTTTTTCGGGCCATTTCTGTCATAAACGCAGTCAGTAACTCGCATCGCCCCACCGCCGCTGGCCATAAACGCAGTCACTAACTCGCATTGGGGTTAAGCGACAAATCCTGAATGATGCGGTGGCATGAAAAAGCCCCCGCCTTGGTAGCGAGGGCTTAGCGTTTACACTGGTGATTAGCGCTTCTGTGCGTCTGCGAGAATCTGGCGACCTGCGACCATGCGGCAAATCTGGTTGGTGCCCTCGTAGATCTGGGTGATCTTGGCGTCACGCATCATGCGCTCAACCGGGAAGTCACGGGTGAAGCCGTAACCGCCGAGCAGCTGCACGGCATCAGTGGTGACCTGCATAGCAACGTCAGAGGCGAAGGTCTTGGCGTTTGCGGCCATCAGACCCAGGCGAGCGCCGCCCTCAGCAGTGCCGCGCTCAGCGTTAGCAGCTGCGGTGTAGACCATGAGACGAGCAGCGTCAATCTTCATACGCATGTCAGCCAGCATGAACTGGGTGTTCTGGAAAGCAGCAATCGGCTTGCCGAACTGCTGGCGCTCCTGCACGTAACCAACAGCGTAGTCGTATGCACCCTGCGCGATGCCCAGTGCCTGTGCACCAATAGTCGGGCGAGTGTGGTCCAGGGTCTCCAGGGCAGTCTTGAAACCGGTGCCCTCTTCGCCGATGATGCGGTCAGCCGGGATGCGGCAGTTTTCGAAGTACAGCTCCGCGGTCGGGGAACCCTTGATACCCAGCTTGTGCTCCAGGCCACCGACGCGGAAACCCTCGTCGTCCTTGTGGACCATGAATGCAGAGATGCCGTTAGCACCCTTCTCCGGGTCGGTGACAGCCATGACGGTGTACCAGGTGGAGCGGCCACCGTTCGTGATGAAGCACTTGGAGCCGTTGAGGACCCACTCATCGCCCTCACGGACCGCGCGGGTCTTCATGGAACCGGCATCCGAACCGGCCTCACGCTCAGTCAGTGCGTAGGAAGCCATTTCACCGTTGGCGATGTCCGGCAGGACCTTGCTCTTCAGCTCGTCGGAGCCCTTGAGGATCAAGCCCATGGTGCCCAGCTTGTTCACAGCCGGGATAAGAGAAGCCGAGCCACAGACACGAGCAACTTCCTCAATGACAATGCAGGCCGCAACCGAGTCCGCACCCTGACCACCGAACTGCTCCGGCACGTGGACGGCGTTGAATCCAGCCTCGTTGAGAGCCTTCAGGGCCTCCTCCGGGAAACGCTCGTTCTCATCGACGTCCGCTGCGTACGGAGCAATCTGCTTCTCCGCCAGATCACGGATAACGGCGCGGAGCTCCTGGTGCTCCTCTGGCAGCTGGAACAGGTCGAATCCTGGGGTCAAAGCCATGTGGGTGTTCCTCCCGATTTAATGATTCCGATGTCGTGTTCGATATCGCGCTCTACGCATTTCTACGCAGCACTATCACCGCACGACGTATTTATCTTCGTTCGATACTAGTGGCTAACGCTTCGCTCTACCCGCGAAATTCGTAAAATTCTCGCGTTGCCGCTCGGCGCCCACAGAATAAACTGCGCGAGGAATTCCCGCAGCAGCGATGTCGCCCAGTACCTGAATGGCGTATAGGCGCCGACGACACACCAGGGTTCCAGCCCCCGTTCGCGCATGAGCTTCGCTACCCGTGGCGCATGAAAATCACTGGTCACAACAACCGTTCCAGCGCTCAACGCACCGTCCATGCCGCGCATCAATTCGCACGCATAGTCAATGTTTTCCGACGTATTCGTCGATTGGTCCTCGGGGATCAACTCGATGTCGCCACGCTTTACGACGTCCCCAGCGTTCGCCTCCAACCACTCCACCATGGCGTCCGCTTCGGAGCAGGTGGCATCTGTCACCGCTTCACTGCCGACCCCACCGGAGCAGATGATTCGCTCGGTACGCTCATCACACGCTGCAACTGCTCGCTGTAATCTTCTGGCCAGCAGGGCCGAAGGCCGATTGTTCTTCAATCCGCATCCCAGCACAACCACGGTGTGTGGCGGCACAGTTGGTTTTTGGGCTGCACATCGAAGACGAACGGCCTCGAAAACGATCGCTGCGGCTCCTGGTACTGCGAGGCCGGCGAGCAGGGGCGTCGTCAAGCGATGTGATGCGCGAGCGTAGTAGGCGCGGCAGCTGGCCAGTGTCCACGCGGCACCTACTGTTGGAAGAACCCACCGCGGAGGTCTGCGATTGGGCAGGCGTGGTGGGCGTAGCTCCGAATTAGCGGCGACGCGTAGTCCGCCGACGAGGAGCATGGAACCGAAGCCTGCACCGAGGCACGCGAGTGTTTTTCTCATCAGAGCTTCCACGTTAACTGTTCTGGGACGTTGATGGTCCAGTCGACGAGCTGTTGCGGATTGTGCTTCGCCATATGCTGGGATTCCTGCTCGGCCCACATGTCCCAGTGTTCCTCGAAGTGGTCGTCGCGAGCCATGGCGCGGGCAAATCGAGTCTGCGTGTCCAGCTCTACCCAGACTCCCCAGGCGTTGCCGTCGCCGATGGCGCGGGCAGCGGCAAGGTTAGCTTCAGTGACAGCGCCACAGCCTTCGACGATGAGCGAGGAGTCCGGTGGCGTGGGGACCCACTCGGCGAATTCACTGGCGTACCAGTCCCAACGGCGATACCCGCGCTTGTCGGCCGGTAGAGCGGGGTTCAAAATGGTCTCCGCGACTTCGGCCGATGCTTTCTGCAGGCCGGACCAGCCCGGATAGACATCCTCCAAGTGGATAACTGGCCAACCGAGGATACTGTGCAACTTTGCCGAAAAGGTGGTTTTGCCACTGCCGGAACGGCCATCGATAAGCAGAATCATCGTGATCGAAACGCCTTTGCTACGCCACACCCAGGAAGCGGAACTCCCCGGCCCACACGGAAATACCGATTGCTGCGACGGCGATGGCAAGGCAGGCGGCCATGGTGACATAGTCACGCGCGGCCAATGTCGAAATGTGCCACCACGTACGCTTAATCGGTGCGCCAAAGCCGCGGGCTTCCATGGCTGTAGCCAGTTTGGTGCCGCGGCGCAGCGCGAACACCAGCAGAGCGAACACCTGGGAAATAGTGCGGCGGATTGCGCCGTGGTCACCCAAACCGCGTGCTCGACGGGCTCGGGTCAGCGCCTGCCAATCGCTGATGAATAGGCCGACGAGCCGCAAACTCGCCACCGTTGCCAGCACAAACCGGCTGGGCAGCTTGAGAATCTGCGCCAGCCCATTGCCCAGATCGGTGGGGTCGATATTGGCTGTCAACACGACAACTGGAGTACCGATAGCCAGCACACGCAACATGATCGCGATGGCCAGGGAAATGGAATTATCCGTCACATGCGCAAGCAGGAAGGAGAAATACTCTTTGCCCTCCGGGTTGCCGTAGAGCGCCATCGAGATGCCCGAGATGGGCGCGGCGATAAGAAGTGGCAGGCTGCGTCCTAGAAAACGACGAAAACCCAAACCCGACAGCGGCACCAAGAAAAGCGTGCAGACAAGCGCAACCACTGCGGAGACCCAGTCGATGGAAATCAGCAGCGGTGTGGTGAGCAAGAATAGGCCCAGTACTCTCGCCACCGGGTTGACCGTCGCGAGGAAAGGCTGCTTACTCGAAATGGCGCTCTGCGTACCTTCAGCCGTACCGGCGGAACCGACTTCAGTCACGATTTCCCTCCTGCTTCGCCCTGGCCGCGCGCACCGCTAGTGCGGCTCGGACCGGCCTGCTCCCCTGAACCACGCTGTCCCGGCGCCGCACGGCCTGACCGCTCCGGATGAAACGAATCCATGTCGATGACGTAGTCCCCCATCGCTTGTACCACCAATGGATCGTGGGTAATCGAGATAACAGTTCGGCCGTCGTCAGCAAGCTGGCGAAGCAAAGTGAGCAGCTCGGTGAATGTCCGGCGGTCTTGGCCGAACGTCGGTTCGTCGAGAAGCACAATATCCGGCGCTGTCGCCAGCATGGTCGCCACCGACAGACGTCGCTTCTCACCGCCCGAGAGTGAGAACGGATTCGCCTTGGTCAGGGCCGTTAGCCGCAGCCGCTCAAGTAATTCCTCGATGCGCTTATCAGCGTTGACACCGACAAGCTTCGGGCCAAGCTGCAACTCTTCCAGCACTGTGCCGGTGACGAATTGGTGCTCGGGGTCTTGGAAGACCGTGCCAATCCGAGTAGCCAACTTCTTCGACGGCCATTTCCACGGCGCACTACCGCTGCCGGCCACTTGAACCGTGCCCGCCATCGGCTCAAGCAGGCCGCCGAGCGTCAGCGCTAACGTGGACTTCCCGCTGCCGTTGTGACCAACGATGCAGGTGGAAGCTTCGGATGGGATAGAAACGGATACTCCGCGAGCAATAGGCTCAACAGTTTCGCTACCCCTGAACCACGACTTCTTCGCGCCATAGCCGATGTCCAGCTCGCGGGTTTCGATCGCGATGTCATCGCTAGGGTGCCCGTCCTGGTCGCAGGCAACTGAACGCGCATCCGGCAGCGCGGGCGGAGCACCCGGAATCCACACCCCAGCATCCGTCAGAGCCTGCCCGTAGTCTTCCAAGACCCGATGCGGTGCACCATCGGCAATCACACCTCCGCGGCCCAGCACGATGATGCGGTCGACCACATCGACCCACGCATCCACTCGATGCTCGACCACAATCAGTGCCGCACCGGTCCTCTCCGCCGCGGTAATCGCAGCATCGCGTAGTACCGGCACACCGGCCGGGTCGATGTTGGCCGTCGGCTCATCCAAACAAATGACCCGTGCGCCCATTGCCAGCACACCTGCCAATGCGAGGCGCTGCTTCTGCCCACCCGAAAGCCTGTGCGTGGGATGATCCAGCGGCAAATCCAGCCCCACCAAATCCAGGCTGGCGCGCACTCGGTTGCCAATCTCAGCTGGGGCAACGCCCAGGTTTTCCGCACCAAAGGCGACATCGTCGCCAACGCGAGCACTAATCGTCTGCGAGTCAGGGTCTTGCAGCACCAAGCCCACCGCGCCCCGTGCGGAAGCAGGAGTACGACCTTCAATCAGGAGCTCTCCGGTGGCTTCGCCATCGGAGTCGTCGCCAAGCACGCCAGCAATAGCGGCGAGCAGCGTCGACTTCCCCACCCCCGACGCGCCGAGCAACAGCACCTTTTCACCACGCTCGACGTCCAGCGTGATGTCATTCAGTACCGCAGTTTTGCGCCCCGCGTGCCGATATCCGAACCCCCGCGCGCTCACCGAAGGGACATTTCCGCTTGACGACGGCCCCCGCGTCAACGCCTCATCTGTCATCGATTTTTCCTATACGTCGCCGTGCCGCTCTCGCCCGATGGCAAACCGATCCAGCGCTCCAGTTGCCGCCAGTGCCTTAGCCAGGAAGTAAGCCAGCAGACCGGCGAGGACGGCACCAGACAGCGCCGTGGAGATCAGGTAGATGATGTTGAATTCGAAAGTCTTGGCCAGGTTGCCGGTGAAAAACTCATAGGTCCACGCGCCGACACCTGCCATGAGACCGGAGATAACCACGGTGGCCAGGTTGTAGCTCTTATACGCCAGAATGAGGAACACCAGCTCCGCGCCGAGCCCCTGCGCCAAACCTGAGTACACGGTAGGGATACCCCACTGGTTACCGATTAGTGCTGAAACTGTCGCTGCGATTACCTCAACGAAGATAGCGGCACCCGGCTTGCGAATGATGTACGCGCCGAGTGGCCCACCGAGGAACCACATACCCGCGACCAAACCGCCAAGGCCAGGAGTAAGCGCGTTGACTGCTTCATAGCCCGCACCGCCGATGATGTTCCAGATAACAAAAATCAGGCCAACGGCCACGCCGATAACAGCTGCAATGATGATGTCAATATTGCGCCACGAGAAGTTAGCGCGCGCTGCACTCGCCGATTGCGTCATCCCACTTGCTCCTATTTTTCTTTAACTCGAGCGGTATTGCTCAAACATTATTGATGTATTCATTAGCGGCGTATGAAGCCTGTGTCGACACGCCCTAAGCACTAACTTTTGCCTACCCTACCGCGCCCAGCAGATGGCCTAGATAACATAAGGAACCATGACTAAAGCCGAGCGGTCATCTACAGGAGATACCCCAACTGCCCAAACCCCTCATACGCCGCCAGTCGGCGATGAGGGGACAGCCGCGGATTCCGCAGTGAAAACTGCCGAGGACCCTGGTGCTGACAACACCGCTGAGCAGGAAAGTTCTCGCCCATACTACATGCCCACATTGACGTGGGGCGAGAGACTTGACCTGTCTGCGAAGCAGTGGTGGCCACTCATCGGAGTTGTTATTGCGATACAGCTTGTCGCTCGCATTCTGGTGCTGACTAGCCATGGTTTTTACTGGGATGACTTCATCATTGTTGGCCATCTTTACGACACCCCACTGCTGAGCAAGGACTACCTGCTTCAGGATCACGACGGGCACCTTGCACCACTGGCCTTCTTGGTGCAAGGCCTCTATCACCTCATCGCACCGTGGAACTGGTGGCTACCGGCTATCACCATGGCCGTGATGTCGGTAGTGCTGACATATGCCACAGCGAAACTCTTTGAGCTTCTCACCGGCCGTACGCTGGTATCGCTCTTCCTCATCACGGTCGTCGCCTGGACTCCGCTGATGCTTCCGGGAGACACCTGGTGGTCGGCCGCGGCCAATTCCCAGCCGTTCCACCTGGCATTCGTGATCTTCATGATTGTCGCCATTCGCACCACTATGCGTCGTTCCTTCGGCCCCCGCCCGTGGGAAGCCGTAGGCCTGTTCGTGCTGCTGGCAGTGGCGCTGGGATTCTTTGAGAAGTCCCTGGCTATCGCACCGATCTCCATGCTGGTTGTCGTCACTTTGGCTTACATGGAGCGCAGAAATATCCTGCAGGTTCTCCGCCGTGGCCTCGTCATCTGGATCCCATCGATGCTGCTGACCGGCGCCTGGGCACTGTGGTACTACTTCGGCCCCGCCGAAACCACCGGCTTCATTTCCGACAAGCTGCAGCCCGAACTGTTCTTCAACGGCCTCGGCCAGATTTTTGCCGGCATCATCGGCGGTCCAACAAGCTGGGAACGCTGGGCTCCGGGACAGCCGTTTGCCTCCGCTTCGTCTCAGCTGATTACTCTCGGCGGCATTATCCTGTTGATTCTGTCTGCCACCCTCATCGGCCGCGATTACCGTGGCTGGGCTCCGTGGACGCTATCGGTGGCGTACATGTTCACCACCTTGTTCGCCATCACCCTGTTCCGCTCGGGAGAGAACACCTCTGGCGTGCTGGCGCACACTTTGCACTACTACTCTGATGTCGCGCTCGTGATCGTAATCTGCGTCGCGATCTCCCTGGCTGGACTCCCACCGAAGGACGAGGCGCCAGCGCTGCTACCGGCTCGTACGCACATTCTGATTTGGTCGCTGGGCATCGCGCTGGCTGTCACCTCCACGATTTCCGTGGTCACTTACCGCAATGCCTGGTCTGATGACATCGCAATGGAGTGGATCGACAACACCAAGGCGTCGCTGTCCGCGCTGCGCGAGGAAGCCGATGCCGCTGGCCCCGACAAGGCGATCGACTACAATCTCATCGACCAGCCCGTCCCCTTCGAAGTTCTCGTGCCCGTCGCCGCTCCGATGAACATGTACTCGCGGGTGTTTGATGCGGTCTCCGATCGCCCGCCGTTTGAGCGCGTCACCGGTCACCCGCGCATGTTCAATACAGACGGTTCGCTTATCGACGCCAAGGTCTCCGAGATCACCCGTGTCACTGATGGCCCTGTCGAGCAGTGTGGCCATCGCATCACAGTTGGCGAGGACGGCACTGCGTCGGAGGACATCAAGTTGGAGAACATCATCAAGCTCGGTGACTGGGTGCTTGAGTTCCCGGCCACCGCCTCCGAGAACATGGATGTGCGCCTGTCGCTCCCCAATCCTTTCGAGACTGAAGAGCAAACCCGCGGTGGTTCCACGGTCGTGAAGATGAACAATGATCTGCGGCCGCGCTATGTGTACCTCAACGGTGGTGGAAATACTCTCCATGTCGATGTGGAAAAGGCGACTCCGGGGGCAACGCTCTGCATCGGCGCGGGGGCGATTGGCCCCTTGGTTCCCGCAAGCCGTTAAGAATCCTCTAAGATATTGCTTTAAGATAATGTGAGAAAAGTTTATTAGCCCCTTGTAGCTATTGTTTTCCGACAGAGGAGCCACATCCATGCGTAACCGCATCGCCGGCGCTATCGCCGCATCCGCCATTGCCGCAGCAGCCCTGGTCGCTTGCTCTCCCCCGAATCAGGTTGACTCGGACGTGAAGGTCGGCGACCAGGCCAACCCGTCGGAGACCTTCGAGCAGAAGGCCACAACTCCGGCATCCTCCGACGAGATGACTCCTGTTGAGACCGCAGAGATGTAGTCACTGCATCTGCGAAAACCGGGTTAGCTAGCAAACATAAACGCAGTCACTACCCCTTGTGCCCACTCATCGATGGGGCGCGAAAGAATTACCGCCTGGACATTGTGTCCGGACGGTTTTGGTTCTCCGGGGCAGCCTAGAGCCGCCTAGAGAGCCTAGGAAAACTCAAATTCCACGTGGTCACCATCACGGATCACCGCGCTGGTTGCGCCGTTTTCCAGGTTCAGCTCGACAACGAGCGAGGGCATCTCGCCGGAAGCTCCAGCCTCACCCGAGGCGCCGGCAGCATCGTCCACGAGCGCCGCGTCAGTCGCGGTCACGCGGTAGCGAAGAAAACCATTGCGCAATTCATCAGTCTCCACGCGAGCGGAGTACAGCCATGGGAAGCGGCGTCGCACTGCAACGAGCTGCTGGTAAGCGCGGTATAGATCTGCGCCAAGCGCAGAGAGTTCCTCCGGACTATCCGGGAACACTGGACGGATCTGGTCGTCACCGCCGATGCGTTCCTCTTTGAGACCGGTATAACCCTGTTCGTCGCCGTAGTAGACCAGCGGCACACCGGCCACGGTAAACAGCACCGTCGCCGCCAGCACGGCCTTGTCGGCCCCTACCTGCGTCGCAATGCGTGAAACATCGTGGTTGCCCACAAACGTCACCGGCACAAAAGACTCCGCGAAGGTGTTATGGCGCTTCAGAGTCCAGTCCAACTCGAAGAAGTTTTCCTCCTTCAGCGCAGACCAGGTCGCTTTCCACAGCTCGTATTCCGTCACTGAGTCCATGCCGGACACCGACACAATCTCCGCATAGTCACCGTGGATGACCTCGCCGTAGATAAAGGCGTGCGGGTGCTCAGCACGCACTCGCGGCAAAACCTTGTGCCAGAACTGTGGGTCCACTGCGTAGGCCGCATCCAGTCGCCAGCCATCGATCCCCCGCGCCAGCCAGTAATTCATCACATTGACGACAAAATCAACAGTCGCGTCACTGGTGTGATCGAATTCGACCAAACTCTCATGGCCCTCAAACACCGGCGCGGTCATGTCGCCATCTGAGTGAGTAAACGCAAAGAGCTGTGCTTCTTCAGAGTCAGGGTTTTCCTTCGCGGTCTTCAACGCGGGTGCCTCTGCCCCGATGTGGTTGAAAACGCCGTCGAAAAGCACTTTGATGCCACGCTCATGGGCAGCTTCGATGACAGCCTTCATGTCCTCTTCGGTACCCAGGCGCGAGTCAATGCGGTAGTAGTCCTCGGTATCGTAGCCGTGGCTAGTCGACTCGAATACTGGCGCCAGCTGCAGCACGTTGAGCCCGAGCTCCTGGACGTACGGAAGCCAGTCAATCAGTTTGTGAATTCGATTGCCCGGCGCGGCGCCTCGATCCTTCTCACGGATGGGCGCTCCCACAAACCCCAGTGGATAGACGTGCCATCCAATCGCCCACTTCGACCACTCAGGTGCGGCAGCGAGCGTCTTATTAGGGGCGTTGGGGGTCGTGGACATTGTCCTATGCATCCTCTCTAGGTGCCTGAGGCTGATTGGAATTATCTGATGCCGCCGCCTCAGGACTCGGTGAGGTCTCCCCCGCCGATTCGCTTGACGACGCCCGCGCCTGGCCCGCATGCGACTGTGGCGTGCCAAGGCCTGCCTTCCGCGGCCGTGGAGGCACGGAACCTGCTGCGGGCATGGTCGGAGATGTGGCAGGGCGCTCCGGCGGATGATTCTTCGACGGGTTCAGTGCGTCGAGCGCGATTTGGATTTCCGTGCGCATGCCATTGACCATGGCTCTCTCCACAATTTTAAACTTGGAATTGTGGAGAAAGAAGGGATTACCCGCTTCCGGGCCACCGGTGCCGAGGAACATGTAACAGCCCGGCGCTTCACGAGAAAAATAGGAGAAGTCATCCGAAGGAGCCCACGGATCGGCGGCGAACACCTTGGAGTTGCCAACTGCCTTCGTCGCCGCATGCCAGGCGCGATTGACTGCAATGTCGGCGTTGACCACCATCGGGTACGGAATCTGCCAGTCAAAAGTCGCCTGTGCGCCGTGAGCTTGGCAGACGCCGTTGACGACGGCCTCGATACGCTGGCAGACAATCTCCCAGTCGGCCTCATCCACCGAGCGGATGGACACTTCCAGGTTGGCCGTATCCGGGATCACGTTGCCGGCCTCACCTGAATGCAGTGAGCCGACGTTGACGATGTTCATGTGCTTTGGATCCACATCGCGGGAGACAATCGTGTTCAGCATGAGAGTCACCTCGCTGGCGATGAGCACCGGGTCAATCGACAGCTGCGGGTTCGAAGAGTGTCCGCCACGGCCACGAATCGCGATGGAGACGATGCCCGACATGGTTGTCACTCGCCCAGCGCAAATTCCCACATGCCCTACCGGATGCGGCGCGACGTGGAAGGCGTAGACCTCATCCAAGTCATCGGCGGCACCCTTGTCGACCAGCTCACGAGCACCGCCCGGCAGCATTTCTTCGGCGTGCTGGAAGATGCACAGCACCTTGCCGTGCAGTTGATCGCGCATTCCAGAGAGCACCTTCGCCGTGCCCAGCAGCATCGCCGTGTGAACATCATGCCCACAGGCGTGCATCACACCTGGCGTGCGCGAGGCGTACGGCAGTCCCGTTTCCTCCTGAATCGGCAGGGCGTCAATATCCGCGCGGTAGCCAATCACACGGCCAGTGCTGGGGTCGCCCGCTGTTCCCTCGATGACGCCAATTACGGACGTCGGGGTCAACCGGTACGTCGGGATGTCCCACTGATTGAGCAAATCCTCAATCATGTCCGAGGTCCTGTACTCCCGGAAGCTCAGCTCCGGATTCTGGTGCAGTTGGCGACGCCATGCCACCGCCTCTTCGATAGGTACTTCAAGGCGGTGCGACGGCAGGGTGTCGTTAGCATCAGTCATGGTTCATAGCATGACAGAAAATAGGCTCCACGACGAGCAGCTACGGAAATTCCCTCACCCATTTTCGCTTCACGACGGCCACAGCGCCCCAACATCTCCACTGCTAGAGACGACTTCAGCGCTGCCAGCGAGCTGCTAGTGTCCGGCACCCCAGAAATCCACGGTGAGTTCGGCCAACCACCATGGATCAATCGTGCCGCACATCTCACGCGCCGAGTGCATGGAGACCATCGCAGCTCCGATATCGATGGTGTCGATACCCAGTCGCGTTGCAGTGATCGGGCCGATAGTGGAGCCGCATGGCTTGTGGTTCGCAGATACAAAATACTGCACCGGCACTTCCTGGCCAATGCGCTTGGAGGTTTCCGCTGCGATTCGGACAACCTCGGCCTGACCAACCGCCGTGGTGGCGTAGCGCTGGTTGGCATTGATCTTTACCACTGGGCCAGCATTGAGTTCCGGCTGGTGCCCCGGCTCGTGTTCGCCTGCATAGTTCGGGTGCACACCGTGTGCGCCGTCGGCCGAGAGACAGATGGAACCGCGGTAGAGCTGCTGGGTGCGTTCCAGGTCAGCGCCTGTAGCCGCTGCGATGCGGGACAGAATGTCGGCAAGCAGTGGCCCTGCAGCGCCCGTAGTGGAGGCGGACCCAACTTCCTCGTGATCGAAAGCGACCATGACGGGGATGGTGGTTGACGTGCTCCAGTTTTGACGGAGCAAGGTCTCGAAGGCGACCAGGGAGGAGTGGACGCTGAGCAGGTTGTCGAGTCGACCTGAAGCCAGGAACTCATCGTGAGCACCGAAGGTGCGCGGCTGCTGGGTGTCGAAGGAAATGAGGTCCCAGGCGACGATGTCGTCGATAGACAGTCCCGCAGCATCGGCGATGACCTGGTGCACATCGGTGCCGAAGGTATCCAGTCCGATGATTGGTGCAGTGTGATTCTGCTTGTGGAGCTTCAACCCCTCTTCGTTAACCGCACGATTGAGGTGGATAGCCAACTGCGGGATGCGCGCGACCGGGCCAGTGCGAGCAAGGTGCTCATTGCCGCTTTTATCAATTACCCGACCGGCGAACTCAATTTCGCGGTCGGTCCAGCTTCCCAATAACGCGCCGCCGTAGACTTCAACGGCGACCTGCGCATAGCCTGCGGCGGAGGTGCGCGCGTTGGGCTTCACACGAAAACCGGGCGAATCCGTGTGGGAACCCACAATACGGAAACCGGTGAAATCGGCAGCCGGCGTCTCCGGGACGATCCAAGCAACGGCAGCGCCATCGCGACGCAGGACGTAGGCACCGGGTTTACTTGGCCACTGTTCGTGCTCATCGATGACCGTGGCACCGGCTGCACTCAGACGGTCAACGACCTGTTGTGCCGCATGAAATGAGCTTGGCGACGCAGCCACAAAATCAATTAAATCCTCAACGTGCCTGAGCGCTGCCGCCGGAACTCTGCGCGATGCCGCTTCCGAGGTATCCGCCGAATCCGGGGACTCAGGGGTGGGTGCCGAAGAAATAGCCATAACCAAACTCCTACTTCACATTTGATTCCGGATTTCATTGTATTGGAGCCCACAACTGACCGTGACCGAGCATTGAGCCGGTCCACAGTGTGATGCAGCTTTCATGTTGGGAACGGTATCCACTTAGTCACTTTTGCCCGTTTTAACTCGATATCGGGCATATTCAGACATATAGTGGCAACCGCATCAAAGAAAACCATTTGAATACAGAACCTCTCAAACCGGAGTCCCGACCGGATTCCGACCACAGAAAGGGTTTATACCGTGAGCCTTGAAAACCTGTTCCCCCGCTCTTTCACTACCAAGCGCGCCTTTTTCTCTCAGCCGCTGCGCGAGGCTCTTACCCGCGACACCAGCAGTGACGCTAACGCAGTCCACTTCGGACACCAGGTTAAGAGCGCCCGGAACGAGATTTACAGCGACATGTCTGCCCGTGACATCGTCTCTATGCTGAGCCGCTAAATCTAGCGCTTCCTCAAGTCGAATAAGACCATTGGCTCTGGCTGAGGAAATTTCAACGTCTCCGCGGCAGCTAATTCACTGCCAAAACCAGCTCCAACCTCGCCTGCATCACCATCGCCGTACCGATGTACCGCAAACGCGTGGCAGCCACCAATAATGAGCATCAATGCCAGCGTCAAGAGCATCGCAGTAATCCCCGAGTACACAAATCCGCCGGTATACGGCGTAGCAGCAATCGGGTTTGTCACAGGGAACGTCAGCAGGACCACTAGCAACGCAATACCGATATACGGCCACTGTCTGGTCAATCGGGTCCGCGCCATGGCGGCCAAACCGAACACAGGCGTGACCAGCATCAACATGTAGTGGGTCCAAAGAATCGATGAGAATGTGGCTGCAATAAGCCACGCGCCGGTGATTAGAAACTCAAACCGGTAGACCGGGTTCAACCACGCAACTGCCGTGACCATCAACACCACGCCAAGCGCAATACACAGTGGAATCGTTTTCACGTGACTCGGATAATCACGCACCACTGTTACTAATAAATCAGGATTGCCCAGGTCTGTGGCTAAAGTCGATGCCAACGACTGATTCGCACCACCGACCAAGACCGACGCACCAATGTCGTCGATTCGGTCAATCCAGTCCGAAATAACCGGCATGTCAATGCGGATAAACATCCAGACCGCCAGTACCGCCGTGGTGGCCAGCGACCAAAAGGCTGCGCGCCGTCGATAAGCGAAAAAGAGCATCACGGCGATGAGCGCATACGGAGTCAATTTAATGGATGCGACGATGCCGAGGACGATGCCCGCGAGCCAAGGACGAGTGCGCGAGGCAGCAAGCCCATAGGCGACGCCCGCGACAATCAGCGGTGTCGTCTGACCAATCCAGAACGAATTAAGAGTGGTCGGCAGGGCGAATACGCATGCGGTAACCAGCGCTGCGATACCCCAGGGCATGGTCGACCGAAACCACAGGTGGTAGGAAGCGGCGACCAGGACCACGACGGCCATTCCGGAAAGAAACAGCAACCAAGCAACCGAGGTTTCAAAGCTCATGACGTGGGATATCGCTCCCAGAGCCTTTGCAAACAAAGGGTTTTGCACAAAGGGATGCGTAAATGGCGCAGACACTTCCTGCGCCAGGCGTGGCCAGACCTCTCCGCTCATGGCGGTGAAATCGATTGGATCGGCATCATAGAGATGGGACTCAAGTCCCCTGTCCATCAGTAGCCCGCCCACCCAGAGCGACGCCCAATCGTCCGGCTGGGTGCGGCCATTCCAGGCCAGCAGCGAGGCAAGACCACCGAGCAGCGAGACCAGCATAAGAGGCCAGCTCATCACAGGCGATTGCGTCAGCGCAGGGGCCTGATTGGGTTTGCGAACCCATATTTTTCGCGAGGCCCGCGACGGAGACTCCGCAACAGCACGTTGCGACTCCGCAACCTGTGACGATGCCCCATCCTGTGACACCGGTCCTTCTGCCCGACTATGCCGTCCCACGTTCCTCCTCATCGCTGGTAAGCGCCTCTATCTAATGTAGTGATTCCAATACGGCAGTGGTTACAACCCCACAAGAACCCGCAAGGTATGACGGCTTACTTTGAACGAAGTGCCAGGTGGACAACAATTGGCGGCCATGATGACCGGAGGGACTACCGGAACTGCGAGATAGTGCCGATGGTCGTGATCAGCTGATCGCCATCACTGTTGACAACAGCGGCTATGGGCATACGCTCCATCTCATCCGGACCGACATCGTAGCCCTGCGAGACCTCTGCCGTAATAATCTTTCCAGTCGGGCCGTCCTCAATGCGCGGATTACGAACGACCACATGAACCAGACTGAACTTCGCGGTGAAGTGAACTTCTCCGCGGTAGCTCTCCCCTTCGGCATCGCTGTTGTCATTGTCGCGGGTGAATGAGACAACACCGTCCTCAGGCTCTAGAGCACCGTTCTTAGCAGTGACTCCGCCACCCAGTGCGCCGAATACCTTCTCCAGCGCAGATACAGAAATTACTAAATCCTCGCTGGAGGGAGCCGGGGCATTCTTGCCCGGAGCATCCGAATAATTCAACGGAATATAGATTTCCTCGGCCTCATTAATAGAGCCGGCTGCCGGATAGACGTAAATACCCCAGTTATCACCAGCTGGGGTCTCTGGCGGGTCAACAACAATGCGGGCTTCAAAACTGCCGTCATCTGTCATCGGGGTAGCCTGACGAGCGATAGAACGCCGCATATCGACGCCCTGGTTCGGTATCGCCTCGAGAGTTCCAGCCGGCGTGACCCAGGCAATGTTGTCGTGCGGATGTTTCCGCGACGAGGACGGAGCACCTTCACTCGGCTTCCACGAGTCCGGGAACGCACTGTAGAGAACGTAAACACCATTGGGCACACCCGGAGGAATTGGCAGCGGGTAACCACCACGGTTGGCCGACGGATTGAAACCACTGCCGCGAACAATAAGAACATCGCCGCGATGAACCGTGGCACCTTCAGCTGGTGTGCCGTCCTCAAAAGTAACGGTAACTTCCGGAGATTCGGCATACTGCGAATCCTGCGGCTGGAAGTTCTCCGCTGGATTAATCACATTGGGAAAATTGTCCGGCACGATTGGCTTCGCAGTGTCAGCCATTGCCGGAGACACAAACGCCGAAAGGACCATGGCGCCGGACAGCGAAACCGCAGTAGCAGCTCTGCGCGCACTCCGCCCCACCGGTCGACGCACGTCTTCTCCAACCGTGGATGATTCAGAGCTGAATGAACGGCGAGTGTTGCGAGTGTTGCGAGCACCTGCGAGATGGCGGTGGGAATTATCGAAAGTCAGGAATCTCAGGCTGTGCATATAAGCAATGTACATCCCACTAGTTAGGGTTCCCTAATCCCTTAATTAAGGCGTGCCTTACCCACCCCCATTTGAGGCTCAACACTGAGGCCGGCAGAAATAGGTGAGATCAAAAGAAAACCGCGGCCAAGCCCAATAGAGCTAGACCGCGGCTTACTTCAGCATCTTCTAAGACAACCAACTACTCCGCGGTAATCGGCAGGTAGACGCGGCTGCCCTGATCAGCGAACTCCTGGGACTTCTCAGCCATGCCGGCCTCGATCGCTTCAACGGAGTCCAGGCCGTGTTCCTTCGCGTAGTCCTGTACGTCCTTGGAAATACGCATGGAGCAGAACTTCGGACCACACATGGAACAGAAATGCGCGGTCTTTGCCGGCTCTGCAGGCAGGGTCTCATCGTGGTAATCCAGCGCAGTGTCCGGATCCAGAGCCAGTGCAAACTGGTCATGCCAACGGAATTCGAAGCGGGCCTTCGACAACGCGTCGTCACGCTCCTGAGCGCGTGGCAGGCCCTTTGCCAGGTCAGCGGCGTGCGCAGAAATCTTGTAAGTAATCACGCCGACCTTGACGTCGTCGCGGTTCGGCAGACCCAGGTGCTCCTTCGGCGTGACGTAGCAAAGCATGGCGGTGCCAGCCTGCGCAATGATGGCCGCACCGATAGCCGAGGTGATGTGGTCATAGCCCGGCGCGATATCGGTTGCCAGCGGGCCGAGGGTGTAGAACGGAGCTTCCTCACACCACTCCTCTTCCCACTTCACGTTGTCGGCGATCTTGTGCATCGGAACGTGGCCTGGACCTTCGATCATGACCTGGCAGCCGCGGGACTTGGCAATCTTGGTCAGCTCACCGAGGGTGCGCAGCTCAGCCAGCTGAGCCTCATCGTTAGCGTCGGCAATGGAGCCCGGACGCAGGCCGTCACCGAGGGAGAACGTGACATCGTACTGCGCCAGAATGTCGCACAGCTCAGCGAAGCGCGTGTAGAGGAAGCTCTCCTGGTGATGCGCGAGGCACCATGCGGCCATGATTGAGCCACCGCGGGAAACAATGCCCGTCACGCGATTGGCGGCCAGCGGCACGTAGCGCAGCAGCACACCCGCGTGAACGGTCATGTAATCCACGCCCTGTTCACACTGCTCAATGATGGTTTCGCGGTAGATTTCCCAGGTCAGCTTGGCCGGGTCACCCTTGACCTTCTCCAGCGCCTGGTAAATCGGCACCGTACCAACCGGCACCGGGGAGTTACGCAGAATCCACTCACGGGTTTCGTGAATGTCCTTACCAGTGGACAGGTCCATGATCGTGTCCGCGCCCCAACGGGTTGCCCACACCATCTTCTCCACCTCTTCAGAGATGGACGAAGTCACGGCCGAGTTGCCGATATTTGCGTTGATCTTGGTGGCAAAACGCTTGCCGATAATCATCGGCTCAGTCTCCGGGTGCTTGTGGTTCGCCGGAATCACGGCACGACCCGCAGCGACCTCTTCGCGCACAACTTCCGGATCCACATCTTCACGAGCAGCAATGAAAGCCATCTCCGGAGTGACAATTCCCGCGCGCGCCCAAGCCAGCTGCGTCTTGACCTTCGGGGCGTCCTCAGAGCCTGCAACCGCCGGCACTGCCGGAGCCTTCGGCCACGAGTCACGAGTCTTAGCCAAACCCTCCTTCAGGTTCAGCTCCGGGTTTTCCTCGGTGTAGATACCCGAGGTGTCGTACGCATCGAAGTGAGTACCGTCCGTCAGATTGATTCGACGAACTGGAATCCGCAGGTTCGCCTCACCGAAATCGTTGCTGAACGCAACCTCGTCGTAATGCTTGTTGCTGCGGTAAATCGGGCCAGTTGTAACCTCGCCCTCTTTCGGCGGAGCGGATACAGATACACGTGCGGCCATGAAGCAACACATCCCTTTCCTACGCTGGTATTACCCAGATTCAGGTTCGTCCGGTCGACGCTCGATCCCTAGCGTCCTCTCAGTGCCGGAATTTCGGTTGGCACTCCCGTGGTTTTGTAATGCGCCTCATAGTCTAACCAATCGTTCGGATTACTTCGGTCATTACACCCACGTTTGCCGCCAACGCTTAACGACGGCACGGAGAACACACTCTAAAGGTGCAGGTTGCGGCTGTGCAGCGGCGCTGTTTTTCGCGGCGACCGCGTTGTCCACACCCCTAAAAAGTTATCCACAGTCGGTCTATTTTTTCGGCTTCTCAGCAAGCGCAATTGTGAACGCAGTGTTATATCTTTCTCACACAAATTCTTTGGGGAGGGAAAATTGAAAAAGGCGACTACTGCCGCCCTAGTGTCAGCACTTCTATGGGGAGTAACGGGGACTAGTTGCGCATCGACCAAGGCTTCCGGCGAGGACGTTCAACCTGTCGGCGACAATGCGACAACCATCACTACTGACTCGGGCGTGACGTTACCTGCGGGTGTGCTTCCACCCAACAATCCGCCGGAGCCCGGTGATGCTCCACTTGGCCCCGATGGGCACTACAACTACGACGCACCCGAATTCGTCCTGACCAATCCGTGTGACGACCCCGAGATTATGGGGCGCTTAGACAGGCTGGGGTTCCGGGAGCAGACGTACATGGAGGGCCGAATCGAAGGAAATAAACAGATTGGCTGCGTTATTGAATCCGATGCTTCCGGCCTGCTGAGCATCTGGCATGCTGCGGTCGCTCACTCACAACTCGAACGCTACAGTGCCGAGCCTTTGGCTCATCACGAAGGGATTTTCAATTGGGTGACATTCACTCAAATCAATCCGCTCGGAAGTTCCGCCTGTATTGCTTCTGTCGAAACAGAACAAGGAGCTCTCGGATTCGTTATCGACACAACCGGACAAGATAGCCCTGACCCACAGCACCGGCTGTGCGCTCCAGTAAATGAGCTGTTAATTGATTATTTGGGGGAAGAATCATGATGCATGCCGTAATTCCAACAATCGACTCTGCAATTCAGAAGTTCCATTCCACGAATTTGCTGGCAAATAATGCCATCCATATCCAGCCAAACTTGGCCGGCTACTCACAGGTTCCGTCACTCCAGCTGGTGGCGACAGAACACAGTCTCGCAATTTCCGGCAGCTCAGGAAGCTCTGCTGCCATCGGATTGTCTCTGGGCAAACAGCTCACGTGGGCGCAAACAAATCTCGCTGACTTCCGTCGCGTGATCACTGAGCACGAGTCCACCATGAATCGGATTCTTCGAAGCATTAACCCATTCAATGGTGACGGCGCTTCCCTTGCCGAA
The DNA here is from genome assembly GCF_030232285.1 of Corynebacterium sp. MSK047. Classification (NCBI taxonomy): domain Bacteria; kingdom Bacillati; phylum Actinomycetota; class Actinomycetes; order Mycobacteriales; family Corynebacteriaceae; genus Corynebacterium; species Corynebacterium sp. MSK047. Next base: position 57,770 of record NZ_JASPJI010000015.1, read on the forward strand.
GTAGCGCGCACAAGCGGTGTATTTCAGCGTCGGCCGATGTTTGAAGCTGGAAGTCTCACTTTCGCGCCAGTCACTCTTTCCGCGGAACTTGGTCTCGATGCGAAGTCCCTACTATCCATGTTTTCCTCAACAAACGACGGTGCCGTAGCCGAGGCAATCGCCTACTGGAATAACTTCGCCGACACTATGACCACGTTGGCCAGCAATCTAACCTCCATCTCATCCGGCTTGTTGTCGAGCAACAGCGGTGCTGTCTTCTCTGCTGCGGACTCAACAATGAAAGGTCTGGCCGCACGCGCTACCAGCATCGCCACCGCATCTGAGGTCATGGCCGGGCACCTTGCCGTATTGCCATCTGTGAAGGCGATGGCCGTCAATGCACTATCAGCGATCGAAGCCGAGTCCAAAGCACTCCCAAACCCTGGCGCGCAAAAGGCTTTTGAACAGGCCGAGGTAGCAGCCTTTCTCTCTGGTCCGTATACCGCACAGCTACAGACCGCTATTCCCCGAATTCCTAACCTGGTTTCTGCCGATGCGGGAAGTGGTGTGACTGCCGAGGTTTCCGTTGGAGCAACAGTCGCCGGGCGTTCTGGAACTAGCCAGTTCGGTCTTTCGCCTGCGGGGATGACTGGAAGCATGCAGGCCGCCAGCGCACCAGTTGGCGCCACCTCAACAGTTCCGGATTCTCCAACACCGCAATCCACAGCCGCGAGCCCTTCCGCTCCTTCGCAGGTTCAACCGAGCACTTCGACTTTATCGAACCCTACTAATCCGTCTGCTACCCCCGTGCACCCCGCATCACCTGGCAGCCCAACGAGCTCCACAATCTCGCCAACTTCCCCGACCGGCACATCAACCATGGCTCAACCAAACGCGGCGAATCCAGCCATGGTCGCCCCTTCGAGCGCGAGCGCCCCACTTCAACGCACATCACCGCAAGGAGTTTCGCCTTACGGAGTTCACGGCAACCGACCGGCTGGCTCCCTCGGCGCAGGACGCGCTGCGGGACTCACACCAGCGGGCAATATCCCGGCACTGCCGGCTTCTGGAAACGCAAGCTCCCGCCCACCGGCCTCGGGAGTTCCGACTTCAAGTCCCGGTCGTATGCCAACGCCAACAGCAGGTCGCGGGATGGGAACCGGCTTGGGTGTCGGAGTAACTGGTTCTGCCTTGCCAAACACCTCGAATAGCCCTGGACAGCGCGGAAGTGGATTGATGAATTCCCTCATCAGTGCGCGCAACAGTACTGCTACCGGAACTTCGGGCGCGGCTGGCGGAACCGCGAGCACTGCTGCTGGAAACCGTGGCGCAGGCGCTTTCGCAGCCACCACTGCGGGAAACCGTGGCGGACTGCTCCAAAAGGACTCCGCACCGTCGGCACGCAAACTGACAAATGTAGCCACCATCAGAGATAACGATGCCGGCGCCTTCGAGCAGAACGAATATCAGAAGGAGCTTTTCGGGGATGCGCCAATCACTATCCCGGCGGTGATAGGCCACAACGTCCGAGCGTAAAGTCAGCGCGTCCAAGCTGATCTTTACCCGCTCGGGCACCACGGGGGGGATCGAACGGCGTCCGTGAATTCGTAACTCAACAACGCCTTCAACTTAGACACTTTTTCACCGGCACTTTGGGCGGATTAGCTTACTTTTGTTGAAGTTTTAGACCCAAATCGGCGCGCCTCCAGAAGTTGTAACTAAACCGAACGTTCGTTACAGTTACTGGAATGACAAGTACCGACCACGCCGCTTCCACGGGGGCTAATCCGCCCACTCCAGTCACCCACAGGTGGGTCTTCCTCGCTATCATCAGCGCCGGCCTACTACTCATCGGCATAGATAACTCGGTGCTCTACACTGCCCTGCCAGTTCTGCGCGAGCAGCTCCACACAACCGAACTCGAGGGCCTGTGGATCATCAACGCCTACCCACTGGTGATCTCCGCGCTCCTCCTCGGCACAGGCACTCTGGGCGACCGCATCGGTCACCGCAAGATGTTTCTTGTGGGCCTGACAATCTTTGGCTTCTCTTCCCTGGCCGCGGCCTTTGCGCCGCACGCCTGGGCGCTGGTCATCGCCCGCGGCTGTCTAGGACTGGGCGCCGCGACCATGATGCCAGCAACCCTCGCACTGCTACGTGAGACCTTCCACCACCCTCGTGAACTTGCCACGGCTATTGGCATTTGGTCAGCCACAGCAACACTGGGTGCCGCCGCTGGCCCCGTCGTCGGCGGTTTCCTGTTGGAGCACTTTTGGTGGGGCTCAATCTTCCTTATCAACATCCCTGTCGTAGTTTTCGCAATCATTGGCACGCTGATTTTCGCTCCACCAAATCAGCCCAACCCAGCCAAGCGCTGGGATTTTCTCACCAGCCTCTACGCGATGCTGGCCATGCTGGGCCTGGTTTCGCTTATCAAGGAACTCGCTGGTCATCGCTCCTCCACCGTCATCGTCGCAGCTATCGCCTGTGGGCTAGTGGGCGCGGTACTGTTTCAGCGTCGTCAGGCACGTCTTACCGAACCCCTCATCGACTTTTCGGTCTTCCGTTCGCCGATGTTTTCCGGTGGCGTGCTGGCAGCAGCGCTTGCCATGTTTGTCCTGGCAGGCGCCGAATTGATGACGACGCAGCGCTTCCAGATTTCCGTCGGATACACACCACTCGACGCGGGCTTGCTAGTTGCCACCGCGGCACTGGCATCCTTGCCAGTTGGTGTCATCGGCGGCATGGTGCTCCATCGAGTGGGTTTCCGCACACTCATCACCGGCGGCTTCCTCCTCAACGCCGTCGGACTGACAGGCATGTACTACGGCGTTTCCTCGGGCAATTTCTCAATCATGATCGCGGGATTGATACTGCTCGGCGCGGGCGCAGGTTCTGTGATGTCGGTGTCGTCGACCGCGATTATCGGCTCAGCCCCGAGGTCAAAGGCAGGTATGGCGGCGGCGATGGAATCCGTGTCGTACGAATTCGGCACACTGATCACCGTCGCAATCACAGGCAGTCTCCTGCCTATGTTCTACGCCCTGTTTACGCCTGTCGACGCCAGCATCTCACTCACCGATGCACTTCACACGCCAGCGCTTAACGACGGCGCCCGCGCCGGCCTCGACAGTTCCTACCTGGCCATTTTGATTATCCTGGCTGTCGTTGCTGTCATTGCAGCGATTGCGACTGCGGTGACATTCCGCGGCAACCCGAAGGAGACTGAATATGCGCACGAGTAAGCGCACTGCCATCCTCGACACAATCGTTGAGATTATCGAGACAAGCGGTTTTTCCGAGGTCACCTACGAAAATGTCGCAACTCAATGCGGAATGAGTAAATCAGGGTTGATTTACCACTTCCCCTCCCGTGAAGACATGATCCGCAGCGTCCATGAGCACATGGCGCAGTTATGGGAGGAGGAGCTTATCGAAGCCGCGGGTGGGCCTGCGGAGGAGGTATCCCCCGCCAACCGCCTACGCGCAAACCTCCAGGTCTCGCTGGATACGGCAACGAGGGCCGAGCTACTCATGTCCATCGACTCTGCCGCCGACCCGGAGCTACGCGAGATTTGGACGCGCCTTTTGCGCCGGTGGAATCCGCCGGTAGAACGGATTGCCACCGACCAGGATGCCTGCATGGCCTACGTTGTCCAAATGATTTCCGATGGACTCTGGGCTAACGACTACCTCAATGGCAATCAGCTCACGAAAGCGCAGCGCAAGGCAATCGCCGAGGCTGCGGCAAAGCTGATTCCAGAGTCGATGGAGTAGCCAGCTCTAGACGCCCTTGCGCTGAACGTCCTTGAGCTCGGAGTCAGTGGCCAGGCCATAGTTGGCACCCTCATAGACAGCCTTTGCTCGACTCGTTCCGTCGAGCACATACTCGCTAAAGGACAGCACCATCGAGCCGAGCACATTCTTGGACGGATCATCCAGGTAGGTGCCGTGGTAGGAACCGGTGACTACCGCTTCCCAGGCGGGCCCTGCAGCATCGCGGTAACCACGTCGATCGGCATCAAAAGGAACGATGTCCTCGTGCTCAGCAATGGCCACCAGGCTCGGAATCTCCGGAGGGGTGGAGATCAGTCCAGCGTCGGAAGGCCCTGGGTTGATAGCAACCAGACCACGGGTGACCATATCGATGCCCGCAGCCTGGAAGGCCTTATCCATCCTGTTGTTCAGGAAGATTGCGGAGCCGCCACCTGCAGAGTGCCCGACCAGCATCGTCCGGGAGAAATCGATCTTGCCTGCAAGTGGCGTGGACTCGTCCTCATTGGCCGCTGCGGCCACGGAAGCTGCCAGCACCATCTGCGGCGCGAACCAGTTGGTGAAGTTGTAGCCAAGAGCCACGACATATCCGTGGCTTGCATAGAGTCGCGCTTGCGCGTCGTACATACCTGGCTCAGTACCAATGCCAGGGCTCAGAACCATCAGCGGCGCGGACTCCATGGAGTCGATATCCGCCGGGTAAATGAGCTGCGCGCCAACTGGGGAGGCGTTGGCCGATTCCGGCAACACGTCATAGCAGCCGGTGGTGCCGTGGAGACCGTGGAGGTCCCGCAGTACGCGGTTGTAGATGGTGTAGACGACACCGTCACATGGCATTGCTTCACGGGTTGCGGCAACTGGGTGGGAGCCCATCGCTCCGAACTCCTTGCGCAGGTGCCCCGCCTCTGGGGCGAACGGCTCGGTGATATGGCCACTTTCACCACCGGAGATGGCGCGGTTCACGCCACCCATAACATCCACCAGACCACCGCCAATTTTGTCCACGGTTTCCGAGTTCTGGTAGTCAACAGTGCTTTCACGTGCAGTGATGTCCGGCAGCTGGCCAATGCGCGGTGCCGCCTGCGCTGGCACCTGTCCGCCGAGAACCACACCAGCTGCGAGCGAGAGAGCAACCACCTTCGAGAACGTACGCCCCCGCCCTTGACGGGATGCCGACACGGTCTTTCCGGCCGCACTTAGTGAACCAATCATCGTTTTCCTTAACTCTTGCCAAGAACCTAGGAATACGAATTTACCTAATACGTAAATACATACGTAAAGACAGAAATCACCTCCCCCATCTTTCACCCCTCAAACAATCATTCAGAGCGCTGAAAATGTTCACTCTCGCCCAAAATTAACACCATCACCCCCATTTCCTACCCCCTTTCCAAGAGTCCGTAGATTCAGAAAACCCACCTCACCACCGTTACCCACATATTTTTATTACCTTTTTCCACAAACGCCTCCGCTGCCTCCCCACCAGCGCATACCTTATTGACACCAAGGAGAAAGTGGCCACGCCCACACTCACTGTTAACCGACAACCGAGTGCGCATGGCCCTTAATAAAACCCCCGAACAGAAAAGAACTCCCACAATGAGAATCGGCATCCCTTTAGAACCCGATCCCCAGCAAACAATTGTGGCTGCGACCCCGGAGACCGTCGGCAAACTCGTCAAGCTTGGCTACGAGGTCGCCGTGCAGGCTGACGCCGGCCTGGCTGCTAAGTTCACCGACGCGGACTACGAATCCGCCGGTGCCACCATTGTCGACGAGTCTGTCTGGCACAGCGATATCGTCGTAACGCTCGACACTCCGCCGGAGCAGTTCCGTGCACTGCTTAACGACGGTGCCATGCTGATCAGCCGACTTGCGCCAGGCCGAAACGAAGAACTGGTCGAAGAGCTCGCGCAACGCAACATCACTGCCCTTGCTATGGATGCAGTTCCCCGCATTTCCAGGGCACAGTCGATGGACGTGCTGTCATCGATGGCCAACATCGGCGGCTACCGCGCAGTAGTCGAAGCGGCTTCTGCATATGGTCGCCTCTTCACTGGTCAGGTGACTGCCGCAGGAAAGATGCCACCAGCTACCGTTTACGTCATCGGCGCTGGTGTCGGCGGACTTGCGGCGATCGGTACGGCCAACTCTATGGGCGCGGTTGTTAAGGCAACAGACCTGCGCCCTGAAGCCGGTGAACAGGTCGAATCGATGGGTGCAGAGTTCATCCCGATTCCGGCCGCCACCGAGAAGTCCGAAGATGGCTACGCCAAGGAAATGACCAATGATCAGGCTGCCGCTGCCGCGAAGCTCTACTCCGAGCAGTCCGCGCAGGCTGACATTGTCATTACCACCGCGAATATCCCGGGCCGTCGCTCTCCACTGCTGCTGACTGCTGCCGATGTTGCAGCTATGAAGCCAGGCAGCGTCATCGTCGACATGGCTGCCGCAGGTGGCGGCAACTGCGAGATGACCGTTCCAGGCAAGACCATTGTCACTGACAACGGTGTGACCATCATCGGTTACACCGACCTTGCAGGACGTCTGCCCGCGCAGGCATCGTCGCTGTACGGACAGAACATTTTCAACCTGTTCAAGCTGATCACGCCGGAAAAGGATGGCTCTCCAGTTCTCAATCTCGAGGACGAGATTATCCGTGGCATCACGGTGACAAAGGCTCGCTCACAAAATGGCGCCGGCGCTACCGGAGCTGAGATTCTCTGGCCACCACCGCCAATCAAGGTCGCTGTCACCCCTGCTGCCCCACTGCAGGAGCAGCAGGCTCACCAGGCCGCATTAGAAGAGAATGCGCCGGAGAAGGTTTCCTTCATGGGATCGGGCCTGGGCTCGAAGGTTGCTCTGGGCCTGACGGCACTGCTGGCCATTGTGGTTATGCTCAGCGCACCGCACAGCGTGAGCGCCAACTTCATGGTTCTCACCTTGGCTATCGTGCTCGGCTTCTACGTGATCTCCGCGGTCACGCCGCGCCTGCACACACCACTGATGTCTGAGACCAACGCGATCTCCGGCATTGTTCTGGTGGGTGCGATTCTCCAGGTGGGAAGCTCCAACCTGCTGGTTTCCGGCCTCGCGTTCGCGGCCATCGTGGTCAGCTCCATCAATATCTTCGGCGGTTTCGCCGTCACCGACCGCATGCTTGGCATGTTTGTGAAAGAGGAGGCATAAAGTCTAATGGCTAGCATTGCTACTGCTTCGCTTCTGGACTGGACCTACCGCCTGTCCAACGTCGGCTACATTGTCGCCGCCGTCCTGTTCCTCGCTGCCCTCTCGGGCCTGTCCAAGCCGGAGACCGCTCGCCGCGGTAACTCCTTCGGTATTGCCGGTATGGCTGTAGCCGTTGTCATTGCCATCTTCCAGGCACTCGTCACCGCAGACACCAAGCCGGATACTCATTTCTCGCCGCTGATTACCCTGATTCTCATCGCTGTCGCTATCGGCATCGGTGGTGTCATCGGTATCAGTCGCGCACGCCGCGTTGCCATGACTGGCATGCCGCAGCTGATTGCATTGTTCAATGGTCTGGTCGGACTCGGCGCTATCTTCATCGGCTTCAACTCCTACATCTTCGCCGAAGATGTCGCCCCCGATGCCCTGAAGTTCCACTTCGGTGAGGTCTACATTGGCGTCTTCATCGGCGCTGTGACCTTCACTGGCTCCATCGTCGCAGGCCTGAAGCTGTCTGAGAAGATCAAGGGCTCGCCGCTTCTGCTGCCGGGCCGCAACGCTCTGAACATTGCCATTCTGGTGGTCACTCTGGTTCTCCTGGCTGTCTTCATCGCAACCGGCACCGAGGGCGGCGCCATCGCATGGGCATGCATGGTTGCAGTCACTGCTTTGGGCCTGTTCTTGGGCTGGCACCTGGTCATCGCCATCGGTGGCGGCGACATGCCGGTTGTCGTGTCCATCATGAACTCGTACTCCGGCTGGGCTGCCGCTTTCACCGGTCTCATGCTTGGCAACCCGCTGCTCATCATCACTGGTGCGCTGGTTGGTTCCTCCGGCGCCTACCTGTCGTACATCATGTGTGAGGCCATGAACCGCTCCTTTGCCAACGTTATTCTGGGTGGCTTTGGCTCCGAGGCTTCGTCGGGAAGCGCCGTGGAAGGCTCCCACACCGAGGTCAGCCACGAGGACACCTCCGAGATTCTGCGTGATGCAGACAAGATCCTCATCGCTCCGGGTTACGGTATGGCTGTGGCACAGGCTCAGTACGCTGTTGCTGACCTAGTCCGTAACCTGCGTGAGGCCGGCAAGGAAGTGGTCTTCGGTATCCACCCAGTCGCTGGCCGCCTGCCGGGTCACATGAACGTGCTGCTGGCTGAGGCCAAGGTTCCCTACGACATCGTGCTGGAGCTGGACGAGGTCAACGATGACTTCGCTGATGTGGATGTCACCCTGGTCATCGGTGCAAATGACACCGTCAACCCGATGGCAGAGCAGCCGGGCTCCCCGATTGCGGGTATGCCGGTGCTGAAGGTGTGGGAATCTGAGCGCGTGATTGTTCTCAAGCGTTCGATGGGTTCGGGTTACTCGGGCGTGCAGAACCCGTTGTTCTTCAACGAAAACACCGACATGCTTATCGGCGATGCGAAGGCCAGCGTCGACTCTCTGAACCGCATCCTGGCGAGTTCGAAGGTCAACGCTTAAAACTTCAGGCAAGCAACGCCGTACTAATCGGAGCCTAGGCGATTAATTCCTAGGCTTCGCCACAGGCTGCATCACGAACCATCGTGATGTGCTCAATGCCGGCTTCCATGAAGGTCTCCCCGATCTCATGGAAGCCGGCTTTTGCGTACACAGCCTTCGCCTGCGTCTGGGCATGCAGAATCAGCCCCTTATCCGGGTGGTCAGCGATGACCTGCTGCAGCAGTTTCGAGGACAACCCCCTACCCCGGCTCGCAGCATCGACGACAACTCGGCCGATGGTGCGCGGGTAGCTCGACGAGTACTCATCGAGCGTGTCAATCACACGCAAGTACGCAATAATCTTGCGGGAGTCATTGTCGTCGCGGATGAAATAGTGCTCTGCGGTATCTTCCAGGTCGCGCCAATCCATTTCCGGCTCTGTACAGGACTGCTCAAGATAAAACACGTCGGTACGCAACGCCGAGATGGCATACGCATCGGTCGCACTGAGTTGAGAAAAGGAGGCGTGTTCAATCATGGTGGCTGATTTTACTGCGAAGAACGGTGTGACGCTCATAGCTGGCAAACGTAGTGGCGCACCATCGCGCAGAATGAAGCCGCAGACCTATACCGCCCGCACCCGGCGGAATTGTACCTTCGCGCCGGGCACCAATTGCCCGGCCCTCGACAATGACGGCTCCGTCAACACACCAATGACCGGATATCCACCCGTCGCCGGATGATCAGGACCGAAAATAATCGGCTGCCCCGATGCGGGCACTTGTATCGCACCGGGGACCATTCCCTCGCTTGCCAACTCATGGGTGACCTGGCGCTCAAGAGTAGTCCCATTCAGCCGAAGTCCGACGCGGTTGGCCTCTTGCGTCACGGTCCATGTCTCGTGAAAGAAATCACTGACGCTTTCCCGCGTAAACCAGTCCGCCCGAGGGCCAGGAACAACATCTAAGCGCGCAGCCTCGCTCGACCAATGAGGCGCGGGATAAATTGCGATTGACGACCCCGTCGAATACTCCGGGTCGCCGACCTGCAAGACCTGACCGGCCTGCAAAGGCGCTGGGCCGAGCTTGCCGAGCGTATCGTATGACCGCGAGCCCAGCACTTCCGCGACATCGATGCCCCCTCGAATCGCGACGTACCCGCGAAGACCTGCATCGAAGGTACCAAGCCGCACAATTGCCTTCGCCCCGACCACAATTCGACTATTCATCGAGGTCTTGATGACCTTGCCATCCTGCTCGACAGTCACCTCACCGTGGGCTCCTGCGAAGGATATGATTGCTCCCTCCGCTACTTGGAACTCCAACCCGCCGACGACGCACTCAAGCACCGCCAGGCTTTCTTCGTTGACAACCATCCGGTTAGCAGCTGCCGCGGACTCGTGGTCGAACGCACCGGAAGTACTCACGCCCAGGCTGCCTTGCCCTGCACGGCCCAAATCCTGAATCGTCGTCAATATGCCGGGTCGAATAATCTCGATAGAATTCTTCATCTCTTCCGCCCCCTTTTTCTACGCCGCACTCACCGTAGAAGTCGCTTCAAATTGCACCTCAACCCCGGGCTCAAGCAGCGCCGGATTAGGCCGATTCAAGTCCCACATCTCCACATCTGTATGTCCCAAGAGCTGCCAGCCACCGGGCGAATCGATGGGATATACACCTGCGAATTGGCCCGCAAGTCCGACGGAGCCCTTGGGAACTCGAGTGCGCGGCGTCGTAAGGCGGGGAATATCAAGCGGCTCTGGCCACCCCTGACCGCTCCCGCGCACCATGTAATAAAAGCCCGGCGCGAATCCACCGAACGCGGCCGTCCAAGGGCGTTCGCAGTGCCAATCGATTAACGCTTGAGGGCTCATCCCAAGGCTTTGTGCCAAGGACTCAAGGTCCGCGCCGTCATAGTGAACGGGAATCGTCATTGTTTTTCGCTTGTCGACGGTCTGCCTCTGCGCATTGTTGCCCCGCAGCGCGGTTTCTACTGCGCCGAGGTAACGACGAGCCGGTCCGCGAAAGCGAAGAAGGAGCGTTTGGGCTGCAGGTACCCTGTCAACGAGTCCCTCAATCTCAGCCGCAGCAGAGTGTGCACGAAGTACCTTCGCCAACGGATTGGCCGATGATGAATAGTCGATAAGCAGCGCATTTGTTCCCATAGGGCGAATCTCGGCCATGGCGGTGCTGATCCTTTCTTTCTTGCGGGGTTGAAAAACTGCGGTTGATAAGACCGGTGTGCGAGTCCGCGCTATACGTGGGCAGCGACGGTGACTCCGGCGTCGACGAGCCCTTGGCGAATCATACGGGAGAGTTCGACCGCACCAGGGGTGTCTCCGTGCAAACAAATAGAGTCAGCCTGCACGGTCAACGGTGAACCGTCGTAGGCGACGATTGGTTCCCCGCTAGCCATTGCAATGACGCGTTTGACGACGGCATCGGGTTCTACAATGACCGACCCCTCGAGTACTCGGGACACCAGAGTTCCATCGGAGTTGTAAGCGCGATCTGCAAAAGCTTCCCTAATCACAGGGAGGTCCGCGTCGAGGCTGAGCCGTTCGATGACCGACCCCGGCTGCGCCATAATGGCAAGCTCATCTCCGCAGGTGGAGCGAGCGAGCAGGAGCGCCTCCACCACTGCAGCGGCCTGATTTTCATCCACTGCGATGCGGTTGTAGAGGGCACCGTGGGGCTTGACGTAGGAAACTTCGGTACCCACCGCCCGTGCACATGCCGAAAGTGCACCAATCTGGTAGACGGTTTCGGCTCGCAATTCTCGATGTGCGTAATCCATGCGACGTCGTCCAAACCCGGGGAGATCGCGGTAGGCGACGTGCGCGCCGATGCGAATTCCGCGCGCAGCAGCTGCCTCACAGGTCTCCATCATGACGCTAGCGTCACCCGCGTGATACCCGCAGGCAATATTGGCACTGGTCACAATGTTCAGCAGAGCGATATCATCACCCATCTTCCACGAGCCGAACGCTTCCCCAAGGTCAGAGTTGAGATCGATAGTGGCGCCCATAAACGTCACCGCTCCTTCCAAGTAATAATGCTGGTCTTTGTACCGTTGTTATGTTGGTTCTCATCTGAGCTGTGCGAGAAACCGGGGGGATTAGCCGAGCATTTCAAACACACCGCCGAATGAGCGCCACGCCAAGAACCAGGCGACTGCGACACCCAAGATTCCGATAGCCGCCAACCACTTCGGGTACTTGTAACCATTCATGAGATCCGCACGGAACAGCGCGATGTAAATCAGCACAGTAACGCCAATTGGAAGAACCAAACCATTGAAGGCTCCGGCGAAAACCAACAGCGTCGCTGGAGCCGTACCGATGAGACCGAAGAGCAGCGTGGAGATTGCAATTAGGACAATGGTGATCGTGTTTTGAGTCTTGGCTCCAGCACCCGAGGAACGAGTCAGAAATGTTGCTGAGGTGTAGCTGGCACCCACAATCGACGAGATTCCCGCAGCCCACAGGACAACGCCAAAGAAGCGCATACCCCAATCTCCTGCCGCAGCTTGGAATGCCTCTGCAGCGGGGTTTCCATCCGTATTGAGGACCACGCCACCCGCAACCACTCCCAAGACAGCTAGGAAAAGGAGGAAACGCATGATGGCTGTGACGATGATGCTCGTAACAGATGAGCGAGTGGTCTGTGCGAGGTTCTCTACACCGCCGGCGCCAGCATCAAGCATGCGGTGAGCGCCAGCGTAAGTAATGTACCCGCCAACAGTGCCACCGACGAGCGTGATGATTGCCAACAAGTCAATCGTGTCGGGCATGACCGTGTTCTTCAGTGCTTCCCCTACTGGCGGGTTAGAACTGAACGCCACAATTCCAGTGACCAGAATCATCACGACACCGAGCACAACGAGTGCCTTGTCCAGCGCCATACCCGCCCGCCGGGAGAGGAAGAAGCCAATGGCGAGGATTGCAGTAACAATGCCGCCAATCTTTGCGTCCACGCCCAACATCGCGTTCGCACCAAGTCCAGCACCGCCGACGTTGCCAATATTGAAGACCACACCACCGATGACAATGAGAATTGACATTAACCAGCCCAGCCCCGGAAGCACGGCGTTGCCGAGCTCCTGCGCGCGGCGTCCAGAGACAGCAATCACTCGCCACACGTTGAGCTGAATCGCGATATCAAGAAGCACCGAGATCACAATGGCAAAGGCGAAAGCCGCGCCAAGCTTGGCCGTAAAGGTTGCGGTCTGGGTGAGGAAGCCCGGCCCGATAGCACTGGTCGCCATCAGGAATACGGCGCCGAGGAGTGCCGTTCGCCGCGCCTTATGGGCAGATGTTGAAGCGTCCATAGCGTAAGGCCTTTCCCTACAAGTCTGACGATTCCCACGTTGAAGGATTCCTACGTTGAAGATCGCCTGCACAGAGATTGTTGAACAATGTCTCGTATGTTAATTGGTGATGGCCGCCACACAAAAGTGCTTTAGTAGTCTGTATTACATGACTACCCCCGGAAACATCCTCGACGATCAGACCCGCACGTCCTCTGGGGAAAAACAACAAGACGTTTCAGTAGCGGATGTCACCGCAACTGTCCTGCGCCGAGAGATTCTCGCCGGAAAGCACTATAGCGGCGAGCAGCTCCGTGAAACCCAACTTGCTGCGCGACTGCAGGTCAGCCGCAACACCATCCGACAGGTCTACCGCAAGCTGGAATCTGAGGGGTTACTCACTCATATTCCTCATCACGGCGTTTTTATAGCCTCCTTCGACAAACAACGCATCCGCGAACTGTATGCCTTTCGCCATGTCGTCGAATGCGGAACACTGCGATCGCTAAGCAAGAGCCAGGCAAAGCTCCTCGGCGAAGAGATTCTTTCTATTTGTGGTTCACAGTCATCATTGAACCTTCCCGAACGGAATAATGCCTTTCACCTCGCCATCGTCAGAGCTTCCGGGTCCCCCGACCTGTTAGCCACCGCCGAATCAATTCAGGCCCAACTCCGTCTTTGCTTCCTCTCCTACCCCCAAAGCATCGAACTCCATGCCCGATACGCCGATCGCCACATCAGTATCGCCAAAGTTCTCATCGAGGACACCCCAAACCACGCCGCCGACCTCCTCAGCGCCTACCTCAATGAGTCGTTCAGTGCCGTCACCGCTGCCCTCCCGCTTGCCGACCGTTGATAATTAGCTGCTAGGACTACAGTGATGGACATGGCAGCAAATTCAGGCAACGCATACGCAATGACCATTCCGGAGTTCGGCCCCGCTGACATTTTCACCAGGACACTTATCGATCATGCTCAGCCCGGTCCCGGCGAAATCCTGGTCAAAACCACAGCCATCGGCGCAAACCCGCTGGACTACAAGATGCGCGATGGTTCTTCCGGCCTGTGCGCAAAGTTCACCCCTCCCGCGGTGCTCGGACGTGAAGCCGCTGGCGAAGTCGTTGCCGTCGGCGAAGGCGTAAACAGCTTTGTCCCCGGCGACCGAGTCTTTGGCATGCGCGGCTTCGACGACTTCCGCGGCACCTACGCAACGCACAACGTCTTCCCCGCTGATGGTGTGGTCCGAACTCCCGATTCGCTTGACGACGTTACCGCTGCGGGCCTTGCCCTAGTGGGAACTACGGCGACCGTGGCTGTCGAGCAGCTTGCAAAGGTAAAAAGCGGTGACACCGTACTAATTCATGGTGCCGGTGGCGGTGTTGGCCAGCTGATGACGCAGCTGGCGGTTGCCCGTGGCGCAACTGTGTTGGCCAGTGCGTCGTCACGCCATCATGAAAAACTAGTGGGCTTTGGCGCGCAGCACATTGATTACACAGCGGAAGATGTATTCAAGGCTGTGCGCCAGCAGTTCCCCGAGGGCGTGGACGTTGTCCTTGACGGCGTGTATTTCGATACTTTCCTCCCCTCGCTGGATGTGTTGGCATCGGATGGTCGGATTGTGGCGCTGCCTTCGCTGGCCGATTTAACACCGGCGAGGGAACGTGGCATTGAGGCACACATTCCGGCTATTTCGAATGACACGACTATTTATGCCGACCTGGCCGACCGCGTGGTTGCCGGTGAGATTTCACTTCCTATCGGACTGGCTAAGAATCTCACCGAGGTCGCGGAGGTCCACCGAGTATTGGAAGACGGGCACGCTGACGGCAAGATTGTGATGACCGTCGAGTAAACCAGGCGCGTTACTACAGCTCGCGACGAGCGTTCTGATACGTCTTCGTCAGCGAGCACCACAGCTCGTCGGCATCAGAGATGGCTTCCACCAGCTCCCGGTTGGTCATAGTTTCGCGCTGCTCGCGCAGTCGGTTGTTTAGCTTCCGGGCACGAGAGAGCTCACCGCGTAGCTCGATGAGCTCCGGCGTAGCCTCACCGGAGGCAAATACATCCTTGTAGATGGTCCCGACACCCATTGTGGTGTTCACATTGTCCCAGGCAGTAAGGATTGCGGTGAGCTGGTACTCGGTGTCCATGGCAATCTGCTGCAGCTCCGCGTGATTACGCTCGGCGAGCTCGTGCGCCTCAGCACTACGGCGCACACCGGCCCAAGCCTGGTATGCGATGAGGATCGCAAGCACCAAACCCGCCACTGGCAATGCATATTGCAGAATCCACAGTGTGACACCGAAGAGCTGAATAATCAGGCCGAAGAAGAAAAATACGACAATGACCGTCACGCACCCGTTGTCGGAGCCTGAACGTTTACTCACCGCGACGTCACCTCCGCCGCAGCATTCAAAATCGCATCGGCCCCCAGGTGGCTGGCGTAGCCAAGTCCGATGGCTGCTGCCAGAAGGAGTATTGCCAGCAGCGTATAGACGATTGCCTCTTTGACGGTGCTAGTGACCGCAATGCGCTGCTCTTCGTAGTCAACCAGGGCACGCATGTCTTTGGTCGAGGCATTCAAGCGACGTTCGAGGTCAACCATGTGTTCCTGCTGCTCGGCGCGTGAGATAGCGATGGCATTCAACGGCACATCAACACTCTCGACACTGGCATACGCCTGCCGACGAGCACTCTTCACGCTGTCGAACGACACTGACGGTGCGGGTGGCACTTTCGTCGGCCCAGTGAGATTCCGCGACACCTTATAGTAAGAGCGCGCTGCGGCTCTCGTCAGTTGGTTGTTGGAGTCGCCTTGATTGCCCATAGTGCCGAGTCTGCCACATGAATTTTCTTTGGCTCGGTATCGTCCACCTCATCGAGGATGGCGAAGACATGCATGCCTGCATATGGTGCGGTTTCGGCTCGGAGCACGGTCCCCGGGCCTACCCCTGATGTAGCCAAATAGCGAAGCAATTCAGGATCGGAGTCGTTAATGCGATCGACTACCACCATCGCGCCAGCTTCGATATCCGTCAGGTCAGTGCGCACTGCGCTGGCGATGGTACCGCTGGCGCTGGGAATTGGATCGCCATGCGGATCGCGCTCAGGGAATCCCAGCATTGCATCAATGCGACTAATGAAATCATCCGAGACCGCATGCTCAAGCTTTTCAGCTTCCTCGTGAACCTCATCCCAGGTGTATCCGAGAGTCGAG
This sequence comes from Corynebacterium sp. MSK047, assembly GCF_030232285.1. Lineage (NCBI taxonomy): Bacteria > Bacillati > Actinomycetota > Actinomycetes > Mycobacteriales > Corynebacteriaceae > Corynebacterium > Corynebacterium sp. MSK047. The sequence continues at coordinate 73,698 of NZ_JASPJI010000015.1, forward strand.
ACCAAGAAGCTTTCAATAAGCCGGTGGCGACGCACCATAATCAGCGCAATGTCTCGCCCACGGTCCGACAGGCTAATGCCCCGGTACGGCTCGTGGTTGACAAGGCCACGTGCAGCTAGCTTCTTCACAGCCTCGCTGGCGGTGGGCTTCTTTTCGCCCATCCGCTCAGCGACGTCGCCAAGTGCCACTTTTTCACCGGTGCGCTCGTGCAAATCCCAAATGACCTTGAGGTAGTCCTGGGTCTTCGCTGGTAAATCCTCCACGTGCATTCTTTAGACTTTAGCGTTATTGCGTGTTGCCGCAATCTTGAGGGGGACATAGAAACAACCGGCGCACACGCCAATGCAGCCACCAACTGACAGATTCGCCGCCACCGCAATGAATAGCCCTACCAGGCCAATCGCGATACCCATCAATGGCGCTAACACGAATAGCAAACGGGTATCGTTCACTACCCCAACCAGCGCAGCTGCCGGGGCAGCCAACAGCGCGATGGATAGAATCGTGCCGACAGCCGGAATCAGCGCCACCAGAGTCAACACAATCAACCCGCTGATGACCAACTGTGCTTTTCTCCGCGAATGCGCGACCCCGAAAGACTCCGGATCGAATGTGAAGTAAATCAGCTGGCGCCACCGAGCCACCAGCACCAACGCCACCAGCAGCAAGAGCCCACCCGACAGCGCAATATCAATCTTGTTCACGTTGAGTACGCTGCCGACCAGGAAACTCTCAACCTTCACCGGCAACGGGGCGAACCACTTGTTCAGAAAGTAGCCCAGCGCGAACCCGAATGTCAGCACAATTCCCGCCGCCGAGGACGTCGTCCCCACCTTCGACAGACCGAACAGGGCCCCAATCGGAATGCACATCAGAAATGCCCCGATAAAGAGGAACACCGAAATCCACGAGTGGCTCAGGCCGAGCGCTGCCGCAATAACAACGCCCACCACCGCACCGGGAAAAGTCGCATGTGTAATCGCTTCTGCGAAGAACACTTGTTTGCCCAGCACCGCGAGTACCCCCACCACGCCGGCCAATGCGCCGACCAATATCAGCTCGATGATTGGCAAAATCAGGATGCTAGACACGGTCGCCTCCCATCACGCCGCGCAGTCCCAGTGCCACGAAATACAGTCCCACCGAGGTCAGCGCGACGACTGCCTGAGGCGACACCGGCCCCAAAGGCACCAGTGCCAAACCAACGATTCCGCTGAGACAGCCCACTGCAATCGCAATCGGCACCATCACATGCACTCGGCGAGTCAGCAGTCTCGCCGCCGCTCCCGGCACGACCAGATATCCGACTACCAGCAACACTCCCACTGCGCTTGCCGACGACACCACCACCGCAGCAATCGCCGCGTTAATGGTGAGGTCGATGCCCCACACATTGACGCCTGCGGCTTTGGCACCGAAGCGATCAAAGGCAACAAACACCTGCTGGCGCCAGGTCACTGCGATAAGAACCAAGGCGATGGCACAGACAATTAGGGCGCTGGTGAGACGGGAGTCGGTGACTTCCAGCAGTCGCCCGAACATGAGCGCTTCCAGCTGTCCTGACTGATCACCTTTCTTCAGCGAGAGGATCACGCCAATGGAAAAGAAGCTGGTCAGTACGACTGCCACTCCGGCTTCCGACATGTGCGAGCGCGATACCAAGGTCAGTGCTACTGCCACTACCACCGCAAATGCCGCGGCCACCGGGATAATCATGTCGATGCCGCCGAATACGGCACCGGCCACAATTCCGGGAAAAATCGAATGCACCATGGCCTCGGCATTGAACTCGAGACCACGAAGGTTCACGATGACACCGACCAGGCCAGAGACCGCCCCGAGGGCAATCAGCAGCACTAGTGGCCTGAACATGAAAGGCGCGATCCCAAGCGCATTCGCAAGCTCAGTCCACATAGGCTGGCACCAACTTCGAGGTCGCACCAAAAGCCGGCTGTTCTGCCACGATTAATGTGTTTTCGCAGGTCTCTTCAGCAAGCACGAGATCATGAGTGGCCGCAATGATCGCCGTGCCATTTTCCTTCAGTTCGTTGAGGAGATTCAGCAGCATGGCCCGATTTTCAGTGTCGAGGCCGTTGAACGGCTCGTCGAGAAGCACGAGTTGCGGACGTGCGACGATGGCGCGCGCCAACAGGACGCGTTGCTGCTGACCACCGGAGAGGTTGCCGAAACGTTCACTGGTGCGGTCGGCAAGCCCTACTTTGGCTAGCGCTGCGTGGATGCGTTCTTTGCGGTGTCCAAGCGGTTGGAAGGGGCGCAGTTCGCGCAGAACTCCCATGGCGACGACATCGAAAGCCGTGACCGGAAAAGTGCGATCGAGGTCTGCCGACTGCGGGACGTAGGACACGATCTTCGCGTTATTGTGCATCTCACCAGCGAGGAGACGAGTCCCGCCCAAGATTCCGCGCAGCACGGTCGTTTTTCCAGAGCCATTGGCGCCGATGAGTGCAAGCCCGGTGCCCGGCGCGACACTGGCGGTGATGTGGCTGACGATGGGTACCGCCGTGTATCCAAATGAGGCATCGCCGAGCGTGACTAAGGGATCAGCAGACATGGGGTTGGCTAAGTGGTTGAGGCTCACTTGATGCCCTCTGGCAGTGGTGCGACGGTTCCGTCCCATGCCGTCACGACCTGAGTGACGTTGTGGATGATTGAACCAATGTAGGTCTCGCCGTCACTGCCGGCCGGACCGAGCGAGTCGCCGTAGAGTGCGTCCTCACCAACGATGGCCTTGACACCCGCGGCCTTGGCAATCGCCTCAATTGACTTCGAGTTGTTCGAGTTTTCCGCAAACAGCGCGGTTGCGCCCGAGTCCTTCACGGTCTTTGCCGCCTCGGCGATATGCGCGGCCGTGGCATCCTGCTGCTCATTGAAATCAGACAGCGCTGCGCCGATGAAGTTGATATTGAACTCGTGGGAGAAGTATCCAAAGGCGTCGTGGCTGGTAAACAGTACAGGGTCCGACACAGTGGCGATGGACTTATTTGCCCACTCATCCAGCTGATTCAGTTTCTCCTGGTAGGCCGCAACGTGGTCGGCGATGGTGGACTTCAGCTCATTGTCGCCACGTTCCTCAGCGACCTGTTCCAGGGCGTAGCCGATGTTGGCAACCTGAATCTTGGCGTTCTTCGGCGAGGTCCATACATGCGGATCGAAGCGGAATTCCGCCTCCTCACCGGGTTCTTCCGGCGGGAATGGCCATGGGGAAACATCAATCTTTTCCACGCCTCGGTCAATGGTGTAGTTACCATTCTTCGCCTTCTCTGGCGGCAGCGGCTTGGTTTTGTCCATATCCTTGGCCGTCTTCATGGCATCTACGTCACCTGCAGTTAGAACGCCGCTGGTTACTGCCATCGTTCCGGAAAAGCCCGAGGACTCAATCGCCTGGTCCAAGAAGTGCTCCAGGTCGACTCCGTTGACGAACAAGAGATCCGCGTTACCAGTCTTGCTCAGCTGCTCATGGGTCATTTCCAACTCATGAGCCGTTGCATTCGGCGCCAACAGGCAGGTCAGATCCACTTCATCGATGTCCAGCTGCTTCACGTAATCACAAATCTGCGTCGTGGAAGCCACGACGTTGATTGGGTTCTCGCCGCTGGCTCCCTCACTGCTATCGCCACACGCTGCAAGGCCAGCGCCCGCTAGCAAAATCGAAAGACCCGCACACATGGACTTGGCTGATCGCGAAAGTTTTCCGGAAATTGTCATGTTGGTGTCCGCTCTTAATCGTTTTGTTCCTGCTTTACGACGGCTACGCTGACCGGCCGCTTCAGTAAATCGGGTCACCTTAGGGGCGGTTGGGGCGCACTTCGCCGTTCATCTATCACGTGTGAGAGTAAACCTAACGACAGCGATTTTCAACCTATTGAACTTAAGTGTTTTTGGTATGGCATTTTTTTAAGGATAAACATTGAACAAACCCTATCCACAGGCCGTCACGCCACAGCGCCAACCTTCACGCCACAACATCAGCCATGATGGAGACATGGAAGCGAAGATTTATCACAACCCCCGCTGCTCAAAGTCCCGCCAGGCTCTCGCCGTATTACGCGAAGCCGGAATCGAGCCGGAAATCATCAAGTACCTAGACACTCCTCCAACCAAGGCCGAGCTGCGCTCGCTAATCGAGGCGGCAGGCCTGAACGTCATCGATGCCGTGCGCACCAAGGAAGCGGAGTTCAAGGAACTGGAACTCTCCAAGGACTCCAGCGACGAGGAACTTCTGGACGCAATGGTCGCGCACCCACGCCTAATTGAGCGCCCATTTGTCGTCACCAATAAGGGGGTAAGGATGGCGCGCCCCACCGAGGCTATTAACGACATTCTCTAACCAATGACATGCGTTAATCGCCTTTACATCAACCCCCTCCACAGGCCTCCAAGACCGGGAGGTTAACAACCCATTAACAGGGGCTGAAGTCACTGTAAACTCACCGCTGAAACGATAAAGCTCTCCGCCTGTCGCCCTAGCTGTGATGTCCAGGGACGTTGTTCTGGCCCCCGCCCGTAATGACACCGTGCCGATTCAAGAAGTATCTGTCC
>NZ_JASPJI010000016.1:0-77476 GCF_030232285.1 Corynebacterium sp. MSK047
CCACCACCGACACCACTCTGCGATTGGCGGCGTACCCTTCGACCGACTCAACAACGTCCCTGGACATCACACCTAGCCACCCGCACAGGTTGCGCTAGAGGCAACGGCGGCCTTCAGCGAAAGGACTCTCATTATGAGCAGTCAGAGGCTCGGCTGGCTCAGCGCCCCCGGCCCAGCAGCTCCCCTTCCCGAGGAAAAGATTGCCCCGACCTACCGGACCTGGCGGTTCAACGTCTTCATGGGCATCTTCATCGGCTACGCGGGCTTCTACCTCATCAGAAATAACATCCCCCTGGTGTCCGCTGTGCTGGAAAAGCACGACCTACTGGGTGCAGCCGGAATTGGCATCGTAGCCAATGCGGTTCTCTTCTCCTACGGCCTATCCAAGTTCTTCATGGCCATGCTCTCCGACAGGGCCAATGCCAGGTACTTCCTCCCGCTTGGCCTAGCGCTGTCCGCGGTCGTAAACCTCTTTGTTGCGTTCGTCCCAGCGATTAGTGCCTCTGTTGCGATTTTCGCGACAGTCATGTTCATCAATGGCTGGTTCCAAGGCATGGGCTGGCCTCCTTCTGGACGCGTTGTCGTCCACTGGTTCTCGACATCCGAGCGTGGCACTTTGATGTCGATCTGGAACACTGCCCACAATGTCGGTGCCGCCGTCGGTGGCGCTCTGGCAGCCTGGGGCTTGCATTCGTTCGCCACTTCCGATGCCGACTGGACTCCCGCATTCTGGCTACCGGCGATTGTCGCGCTCGTGATTGCTGCCATCGCATTCCTGCTGATTCGAGACAACCCGCAATCCATGGGACTGCCTCCGGTAGAGGAATACCGTAACGACCCAGACAAGGTCGAAGGAACTAATGACGAGGCACAAGAACCCTGGTTCACAATCGTCAAGAACCATGTTCTTACCAATCCGGTTATCGTCATGCTCGCGCTGGCCAATGTGTTCGTCTACGCACTTCGTTACGGCGTTCTCAACTGGATTCCGATTTACCTGACAAACGAATTGCACAAGACCAACGTCACGGGCGGAATCATCGGATTCATGCTCTACGAGGGCGCAGCAATTGTGGGCACCCTGCTGTGCGGATGGGTCTCCGACAAGGTCTTCAAGGGTTGGCGCTCAGGCGCCGGCATGCTCTTCCTGATCGGCACCGGCATCACCATTTTCGCATACTGGCAGCTACCCGCTACGGCACCATTGTGGATGTTCTATGTGCTCATCTCCCTGATCGGCGCACTCATTTACGGCCCAATCATGCTCATCGGACTGCAGGCCATCGACCTCTCGCCTAAGTATGTTGCGGGAACCGCAGCTGGTTTCACTGGATTGTTCGGATACCTTCTCGGCGCAACACTCGCCTCCACTGGTGTCGGTCTCTTGATCGACTTCGCAGGCTGGAATGTCACATTCGCAACCCTCATTGGCGTTGTCGCTATTGCGTTTGTCCTTATGATTTTCGTCGGCAAGTACGAGCGCGAAGTCATGCACAAGGCAGATGAAGCCCGCACCAAGACAGCTTAATAGCCTTCAGTCACGGTGCTGCTAGTCGAATCCCGGATTCGCTCCGTGAGTCCAAAACGGTCGCAACGTCGCCAATTCATCGGTACACTCTATGCCGCAAACGAAAAAACGCGAATAGACATTAAAAATGGAAGGAGTCTTCACCATGGGACTTATGGACAAGGCCAAGGAAGCACTGAGCAACGAAGAGAACACCGACAAGGTTCTGGACAAGGCTGAGCAGCTGGGCAAGGACAAGCTCGGCGAGGACAAGGCCGACCAGATCAAGAAGGTTCGCGACATGGCAGACGAGCGCCTGGGCGACAAGAAGTAAGCTACAGAGCTTCTTCACCCCGCATTAGCACCCTGTTTTCACAAGGGAGCTGGTGCGGGGTTTTGCTGTTCTTAGGAGACCCCACAGACCCACTGACGCGCCTTTATTGACAATTATTTTCAAATTGTCCATCATTAACCAAGTGAAAACTATTGTCGATAGAGCTTCTCTTCCGCGCACTCGAAAACAAAAACTTCGAGCCAGGCTCTTCGGCTTTCTATTTTTCCTGGCCGTCCCCGCCACAATCCTCCTGGCGATCTCCATCGGCCCCGCGGGAACAGGTTTCAGCAACGGCATCGTCGCGCTGCTCACCCCGCTTATCAATACGCTTTCCGACGACCTCCCGGCTCTCAACCACCTTCTGCCAGAGATATCCCCCGCCACGCAATCACTTGTCTGGAGCATCCGACTGCCTCGTGTCCTCCTTGCGGGACTGGTCGGCGCCTCGCTCGCTGTCGCAGGTGCGACCATGCAGGCAGTCTTTCGCAATCCGCTGGCCGAACCCGGTGTTACCGGCGTCTCCTCCGGTGCAGCAGTGGTAGCAGTCATTCTCATCGTCACTGGCGTGGCCGCGAAAGCGCCGTGGGTTCTTTCGGCTGGCGCATTCATAGGCGCGTTGCTGGCTGTCATATTTGTCCAGATCGTCGCCGGTCTCAATGGCGGCAGTGGAGCCACCCTGTTGCTCGTCGGTATTGCACTCAACGCGTTCCTCGGCGCAGTCATCTCCGCCACCATCGCGAACGCGCCACACAGCGATGACGCTCAACAGGCCATGTTCTGGCTCAACGGCGATTTAACTGCTTCGAATTGGCAGGACATTGCACTGGCAGTCGGCCCCATCACCGTCGGCACGGTTATCTTGATGATGCTCATTCCCGAACTCAACCTGTTCCTCCTCGGCGAAGAACAGGCCGCTGCCACTGGTATGCGCACAGTGTGGATCCGGCAACTGCTGCTCGCCCTGGCTACGTTAGTCACGGCAGCGGGCGTCGCTGTCACTGGCGTTATTTCCTTTGTCGGATTGGTCGTCCCGCACCTGATTCGCCTTGCCATCGGCCCCGATCACCGCAGCCTGCTGCCCATTTCTATGTGCCTCGGCGCAGTGTTTCTCATTCTCGCCGATCTCGTCGCCCGCAGTCTCTTTTCCCCAGTTGCTCTGCAAACTGGCACAGTCACCGCGTTCCTTGGCGCACCTGCGCTACTCGCGTTGATTCTTCGGCAAGGTGGTCGCCAGTCATGAGTCAGCAGACGCAAAATCTCACCGACCACGTCACTAAGCCAGACAACGACAGCACCGCGCTGCTGCGGGCTACCGATCTCAGTGTCGGTTACCGCAATCGGACCGTCGTAAGTGGCGTGAACCTTGCTATTCGACCTGGCGAAGTCCACGGCATCATCGGCTCCAACGGCACCGGAAAATCCTCCTTGCTCCGTGCTATGGCGGGCATTGTGACACCGAGTTCGGGGCAGGTTGAGCTCCTCGGTGCGCCGCTGACGAAGCTTCGTGCCCACGAACGCGCCACCCGGTTGGCGTACCTGCCGCAGCACACACCGGCCGATGCCGCTATTGACGTTCGAACTGTCGTGGCACTCGGCAGGTACGCGCACCACCGTCGGCGTGACCGTTTCCGCAGCTCACTAAACTCCACGGATCACGATATCGTCGCTTACGCCCTCGACCGCGTTGGTGTCACCGCACTCGCCGACCGCCCTATCACGGGTCTGTCCGGCGGGCAGCGACAATTGGTGTTCATCGCAAAACTATTGGCACAACAGGCCAAGGTCATGCTTTTCGACGAACCCACTGCGGCCTTGGACATCGGGTTTCAGCTGGAAATCCTCGAGCTGCTCGGCGAGCTTGCCGACGAGGGCCACGGTATCGGAGTCGTCCTTCATGACCTCAACCTCGCGGCCCGCAGCTGCCACCGGCTCAGTGTGATTCACAACGGCGGATTGGAAGTCACTGGTTCCGCCGAAGAAGTGCTGACGCCTCCCCGAATAGATGCGATTTATCGCATCTCCAGCGCTGTCGATACCGATCCACATACCGGTTCGGTGCGAGTGACGGCGTTGGCTCGGGCTCGCCCGGCTGACTGATTGCAGTTGGCTGTTTCAGACTGTCTGGCTCACACTGTCTGATTCCAGCTAGCACCAACGCAACCGAAAACTCCCCAACAATCAAAACTCAACACTCAAGGAAGTACTTTCGTGTTTTCACCAACTTCTCCTATCTCTGCCTTGAAGCGAAACTCTAAAAAGGCCGTCACTCTGCCGTTGATTGCAGCACTCCCCCTCGCTGCGGTGGTCGCTTGTTCTTCCTCGGAGGAGACGGCGCAGCAGTCGTCGTCAAGCGAAACTGCGACGAGCCAGCAGGCGCAGTGGCCGCGTACTGTTACCGTCGGCGACCACGACGTTACGGTGCAGAGTCAGCCGAAGCGCATCGTTGCACTGTCGACTGAGGTTGCGGATCTGGCGTTGGAACTGGTTGGGCCAGAGCGTGTCGTAGCCGTGACGAAGAATGCGCTCGATGAGAGCTCGGGTAATCAGGTTGAGCTGGCGCGTCAGGTGCCCAACGCGATTGCCAACTCCACGAAGCCGGATCCGGAGCAGATTCTGTCCTATGAGCCGGACATGGTGTTGATGACCAGCCGCCATGATCAGGAGCAGTCGGCAAGTGAGCTGCTGGGTGCCAGCGATGTTCCGACCGCGGCGTTTGCCAGCAGTGATTTCGCCTCGCCGAAGGCGCTGGCAGAGTCGGTGACCAAACTCGGCAAGTTGCTCGGAGCCGAAGATAAGGCGGCTGAAATGGTTGCCAAGATTGAATCGGAAACCGAAGAGATTCTCTCGGAAATTGACTCCACAACTAAGCCAAAGACGCTGGTCCTGTTTGCCCGCGGTGGTCAGAAGATGATTATGGGCATGCAGTCGGCGACGACGAATCTCGTTGAGCTGGCCGGTGGCGAGCCGATCTCGCCAAAGGGCAAGCGTCCGGGTGCCGTTCCCGCTGATCCGGAGACAATTGTGCAGCTGAATCCGGATGTCATTCTGATTCAGGATTTCCACGGCCAGGGCAAGGCTCCATTCCAGGAGTTGCTGGATAACCCGGCGCTTGCCGACGTCGCTGCGGTCAAGAATGATCGAGTGCAACTAATTGATGCGAAGACGACCTCTGGCACCGCCGGAATGCACATGCCCGATGGACTGCGTGAGATCGCTGACGCACTGGCTAAATAGAAAATAGGTTTTCACGTCGCTATGTGGATTCATGAAGCACTGACTTCCCCACCCCGCGGAATGCACTGGGTTTTGTTATCCAGCTGGGGGCGCAGCTTTTTCTTCGCTCTCAGCGCCGTGTCTCTTGGATACACGCTCGATGCTCTCAGCAGTTTGCACGGCGGTGTCACAGACACCAGTGGCGGCAACTGGTTTGGGCAGTGGGGACTTCATGAATCCCTGGCCGCTGCAATTGTGGCGGTCATTCTGGGAAGCCTCTGTGCTTATGTCACGGAGGCATTGCCACCACGGCTTGCTGGTGAGCAGGAAAGGCTGTGGCGCTCGCATGTGGTTGGCAGTGTGCTGAAGCCGGAGTTTTCTGCTCCTGCACAGGCCCCGAAGCGTGCGCATGGACGAGGGCACGGCTCCGGGAAAGCTGGTCACGCACACCGAAGCGCCTCCAACACTGGCGAGGGCCTACTCTTCGATGCCGCGACCACAAGCGTCGAACAGACCGCGAATTACCGAGCAACATTTCTCGCTCCCACGTTGGCCTCGTTTAGTGCTCCACTGATTATTTTGGCAGTCTGGGCTTTGTGGGTGGATACGAAAACCGCCTTGTGGCTGGCACTATTTTTCATTTTCACGCCGTTGATCATTATTGGTGCGGGAAAAATTCTGCGGAAATCCAATGCGACGTATCGCCGAAAGCAAGCGAAGGCCACGCATGCATATTTGGAAATGCTCGAAGGGCTGGGCACATTCAAAGTTCTTGGAGCAATTGACCGGGTCATGGCGCGTTTTGCCAGCCAAACTCGCACTGCGATGGCTGAGCTCACCGCTCTGCTCGCCCGCAATCAGCTGATGATCATTGTCAACGACGCGGTTTTTGGCATTGCAATGTCGACGACCGCAATCGGTCTTGTCCTGCTGCGTTTGCAGGCAGATGCAATCAGTGTGGGCACGGCCCTCGCAGGTGTTTTCCTATCCGTTCTGCTCTATGAGCCCGTGAATCGCGTCGGCCGCACTTTCTACATCGGACTCGGTGGGCGCACGCATCGAAATGGAATTGTGGAGGTATTCGGCGAGCCTGCAGCTGAAGCGTCCACAGCCGCAACAGCGCATTCCACCAAGGCCACCGCACCGCAGGCACCGGAAGTTGCTCTCCGCAATGTGAGCGTTGACGTCGGCGAAAAGCGCATTCTCTCCGATATCAACCTGACAATTCCAGCCGGCAGCAGAGTCGGCATCGTTGGCCCCAGCGGTTCTGGAAAGAGCACACTCCTGCGTGTACTCGCAGGTCTGCAGCCGCATTCCGGGGAAGTCTGCCTTGACGGCGACGCGCTTTCGACCCCGGAGTTGCTCGCCAACTCGCTGCTCATCTCCCAGCAGCCAGCCATTTTCGGCACCACCGTCGCGGACAATCTTCGCATCGCATGCCCGGACGCAACGGCCGTCGATATGCGAAAAGCACTTCGCGACGTGCACTTACTCGCTGAAATCGAGCAGCGCCCTGGTGGTCTCGATTCGGAGGTCGGTGATCAGGGCAATTGGCTCTCAGGCGGGCAACGACGCCGCCTGGCCATTGCGCGTGGTCTGCTCGGCGCCGCTCCGATTGTGCTTCTCGACGAGCCGACAGCGGACATCGATCGTCGGACGGAAGGTCTCATCAAGGAGTCCTTGACCCGCCTTGCTGAAGGACGAACGAGCATCATGGTCGCTCACCGCATGGAAGCGCTATCGGACGTTGATCTGGTCATTGTCGTCGCCGAAGGCCGGATCGTGGCTGCGGGCAAACCCGACCAACTGAGCACAAGCAATGAGTATTACGCACGAGCGCTGACCGAGGAGAGCTGACATGAACAACATCATCTGGTTGCTGCGCTTTTCCGCACAGGCTCGCGGAGCGCTCAGTGCATCTATCCTCGCACGCGTGGCTGGGCACATTCTGGGTGCATTGATGCTGGCTGTGCCCGCCTGGGCAATTGCCACAATTGCGCTGTCGAAGTGGGACGCAACCGACTCATCGCAAAGCTTGAGCATGCAGCGGACGTGGGCGGTCATTGGCGTGGTTGCAGGGCTGGCGCTGTTGAAAGCGATTCTGCGGTATGTCGAGCAGTACCTCGGGCATCTGGCTGCATTTCGGCTGCTTGGTGAGCTGCGGTTGTGGATCGTCGAGCGTCTTATCCCGCAGGCGCCCGCGGTAACCGATGGGCTGGGTACTGCCAGAATCCACACGATTGCGATTCGTGATGTTGACCGTGTGGAAGTCTTCTTCGCGCACACAATTGCGCCCGCGGTGACGGCCGTACTAATTCCGCTGATGGCGGTCATGACAGCGGCATTGACTGCTGGAGCCCTGCCTGCGATTGCTCTGACGCTGACCTTCGCGGTTGGCTTTGTGATTGCACTCGCGGGCTCTAAGAAGGCGACTGCGGAGGCTTCCGCAACGAACTCCACACGCACGGACATTGCGCAGTACATTGCCGATACGCTGCGCCTTCGGGAGGAAATCCTCATCTACGGCGCAGCCGAGCAGCGGCTGCGGGGATTGCGTGAGCTCGATGAACAGCTTGCTCAAAAAATGCGTGCAGGCGGCAAGCGGGCTGGACTGCGCTCTGGCGCGACCGGACTTCGGATTTGGGGTGGCAGCATTGCCGTCTTTTGTGCTGGTATCCCGGCGCTTTCAGCCGACTACCGTATGCTCCCTGCTGTTTTGGTGACGACGTCCCTGGTGGCGGGGACTGCTTCATCAATGGATTCGATCGAGCGCCTGGCATCTTCTCTGCCAGCAGGACTCAATGCAGTCACTCGGATCAGGGAGCTGGCCGCGCAGCCGCCGACTGTGGAAGAGCCGAAGCAGCCGGAGTCGCTGGACCTGCACCACGCGCAGACCGCGAGGGCCAACTCCGGCGACTCAGTCCCTGCCCTCGAACTGAGCGATGTCAGCTACCGCTACCCTGGCGCCGATAACCCTGCACTGACCAATATCAATCTGCGTATTGCCTCAGGCCAGTTCATCGGTGTGGTCGGCCCAACTGGTTCGGGCAAGTCCACACTCTCCCGGCTAATCCAGCGGCATGTCGATCCGGATGTCGGCGAGGTCATCATCAATGGCCACAATGCCCGTGACCTCGGCTCAACCAATGTCTGCCGAACGGTTGTTGTCGCAGATCAGAATCCCTTTCTCATGGAGGCCACCATCGCTGAGAATCTATGTCTCGGCACGCCTGATGGCTGCGAGGTTCCCGAATCACTGATGCACTGGGCGCTCGAACTCGCCGCCATCAACCCTGCTGAGATGCCGTTGGACAGGCCCATTGGCCGCCGCGCGCAGCGGCTCAGCGGTGGTCAGCGTCAACGTCTGGCGCTGGCCCGCACCTACTTACGCGCGGTACTAGCCGACGGCACTAAGCCCAATGACCTCGCTGCACACCTCGCCGGAAAGATTGTTATTTTCGACGAAGCCACCAGCCACCAGGATCCACTGACGCAGGCTCGTATCGTAGACAATGCCCGCGCATGTGGAGCGACCTGCATCTTTATTGCGCACCGACTTCAGACACTGGCCGAGGCCGATGACATCCTGGTCATCGAAAACGGCCAGCTCATCGAACGCGGCACGTATGACAACCTCCTGAACGCAGACGGCGCATTTGCTCGACTTGCGCGCGCCGAGGTCTAGGCTCCTTCTAGCTCTCCGCGCAGGTCTTCCGCAACACCCGGATACTCGCCTAGTGATCCTCGACGAGCTCGCGGAGCCGGGCAAAGATTGCCGCACCATCGTGGCGAATGCCGTCATGCTGGAATGCATTGGTCACATGTGGCCGCAGGTCCCGGTAGCAGTTGGCTGTCTCCATGGAGTACTCGAACGGCACGAAAATATCGTCGAGGTAAACCGCGGCTGCCGAGGTCGGGGCGTCGGCAAGCAAACGCGCGGAATCATACGGTGAGCTTTCCCAGGTGTGCTGCGCCAATTCTTCGGCCTTTCCCTTGAACGGAATAAGCGCGGGATCTTCGTCGAATTGCCAGGGGAAAAAGTGCTCGCCGGTGAGGTAAAACGGCTCGTCTCCTGCGGGATTGGCATTTTCTTCGAAACCTGGAACTTCCTCGCGAATGCGGTGAGCTGCCCAATTAGTTGTGGGGTGGTCCCCGACGCCACCATAAATAGATTCGTGAATCGCGGCGTATAGCGGACCGTCGGCGAAACTCACGCGGGATCCTACATCGGCCAGAAAATCGGTGCGCAATCGCTTTTCGCCATTGCGAATGTGGAATGGCTCTTCCAACAAATACGCCAGATTGTGGAATCCATCTCCGCGGCCCAATTCAATTCCGATGGTGCGGAATCGGCGAGAACTCAGTCGCTCACCGGTAGGGAGAGTTTCTGCAGATTGCTCCAGGTGCGCGCAGATTTCTCGAATTCGGTTTTCGGCCCACGGATACTCGCGATAAAAACGCTCGTGTCGGGTGCGCAGCTTCGCATATGTCGTGCGATAAAGGTCGTCAGCACCACGGTCCAGAACAGGTAAACCACCTGTGAGGTAGGCGTGCTCCACGGATTCCGGATACCAACTGAGATACGAAGTAATACAAAACCCGCCAAAGGACTGGCCATACAGTGACCATTTGGCAATGCCCAAATGCTTTCGCAATGCTTCCGCGTCTTCGACGATGTATTCCTGACGCAATTGGGCAAGCCGCTCGGCCGGAACATCTGCAATATTGGTCGCATCAATTCGATGCGAGCGCCCAGTGCCGCGCTGATCCAGCAGGATGACGCGGAATTCCTTCAGCGCCTCACCGATTACTCCGCTGGCACCTACCGGACGCGGTGCCGGAAATCCCGGGCCGCCCTGCAAATAGACAATTGCCGGCGCATCCTCATTTCCTGGCGCATAGATTTCCCTGGCGAAAAGCTCAAATGTCGCGGCATTCGCAGCTTCGGTAAAAGGATCCCAGGGCACCTCAACGGTGTGTTCCTTAATAATGTGCCCAAAATGCCTGCTTGCAGTACTCGTCGATGCCATGTCTCTACCGCTCCTCTAATCCCGCTGCTCGTATTTCTTCATCAGCTTTGCGACGAGTAAATCGGTCGCCTCATCGTCAGCAAGAATTTGATCCAACATCTCCCGGTATTCCCGCTGCCGCAGTGCCGTATCTTCTCCGTAGTCATCATAGGAATCACCGGATAGGTCCACACCGAAATCGGATTCGTCGCTGTCATCCTGCACTGTCTCCTGCTGTGCCGTCGGCATGTGCAGATCCGCTGGAAAGTCCGCATTGAACTCCTCCAGGAATTCCTCCGCGCTGGCCTCGGCGTCGGAACGAGACACTCCCCTATCAACCTCAGACTGAATGCGACGCTGCAGCGCCTTTTCCATCTGACGGTGACGCCAGCTGCGGAGGCGTGCGGGCTCGAAACGTCGACCAACCTCGCGACTCTTGCCCTCTGCTCGACGTGCGAGGACCGCAATCTGCGCCGCGGTGTCGTTCAGTGGCGCCCACTCCGAGTGTGCCGACACTCGCCAATTACCCCAGTACCCCAGCAGCGAAAGCAGGATGCTGACGATAGGACCAATGACCATGGACACGGCCATAAACCCCAAATGGTGGCCTCCGATGACAATGACCGCGCAAGCCACGGCCGGGATGACCGTGGGCTGGTTGCCGCCGAAAACAGCGGGTACTCGCCCGGTCACAATGTCGCGGATCATGGAACCACCAGTGGCGGTGAAAACGCCCATCATGATGCACGGCAGAATGGGCAGACCATAAGTGACGCCTTTGACCGTTCCCGTAGCTGCCCAGAGTCCCGAGACCACAGCGTCACCGTGGACCTGAACGTATTCCCAGGTCTTTCCTTTGAAATAGAAAAATCGCGCAATGAGCGCACCAGTAAACGCCAGAATTAGATACTCCGGCTGGCTCATTGCGGCGACGGTGCCCTGGTTAATCAGAACATCGCGAATCATGCCGCCACCCAGTGCGGAGAACAACGCAATAAAGAAGAACCCGATGATGTCGTAGCCTCGTTGCCGGGCGATGGTGCCACCGATGATGCCCATGAGCAGGACACCACTGACATCGGACCACCGGTACATCGACTCGATGAGCGGATCTACTTCTGCGACGTTCATGATGTTCAAGCTTAGACGCTGCTATTTTTCAAGCATCAACGAAAGGTCGGGATACCCATGCAAAACGCTGACACCTTTGCTTCAGCACGCCCCAGCAGCAGGCTCATGCGCGGCATCGCAACTGCTTCCCGCGCACACGATGGGCACTACCGAAAGGGCTCTGGCGTTCCCTATATCAGCCATCCGATGTCAGTGATGTTGATTGCGGCGAGCGTGACTAACGACGAAGACGTGCTGTTGGCAGCCCTCTTCCACGACATTTTGGAAGACGTGCCGGAAAACTACTCACGTGCCGAGATGGAAGATGAGTTCGGGCCTCGCGTGGCCACGATCGTCGAGGGCGTCACCAAGAATTCTTCCTTGCCCTCCTGGCAGGAGCGTGCCGATGCCTACCTGGAGCAACTTTCTCGTGGCAGCGCGGAGTCAATCATCGTGGCCGCCGCGGATAAGTTCCACAATCTCAGCCAAACTCTGGAGGATTTAGACCGCGAAGGCCACTCCCTGTGGCGACGCTTTCGGTCAACTCCGAGCCAGCAACTGTGGTGGTACACAAGCGTCCGCAACGTGATTGCCGAACGACTGCCCGACTTGCCTTTGCTAGCGGACCTGGGCGTTCTTATTGAGCGCCTCGATTCCTGGGTACAAGAGGCGTAACCTGCGATTCAGCAATTAAACCGACAATAAATCCGCGAATACGCAACAGGAGAATAATCGTGACTTCCGTTAATACTTCATCCACGTCCGAACTGCCCACCACCACCACTCAGCAGTGGGTTTTAGCTTCTCGTCCGTCTGGCCTGCCAACTGACGAGAATTTCCGCCTCGAGACCGTCGATTTGCCAGAGCTTAACGACGGCGACATTTTGGTAGCCAACTCGGTCGCTACCGTCGATCCATACATGCGCGGCCGCATGAACGACACCAAGTCGTACATCCCACCATTCCAGCTCGACCAGCCAATGACTGGCGGTGCTGTAGGCACCGTCCTTGCGTCCAAGTCGGATAGGTTCCAGGTTGGCGACGCTGTCCGCCACTCTTACGGCTGGCAGACCAATGCTGTTATCGCCGATTCCGAGGCAACGCCGGTTGACCTCAACGTTGCACCGGCTGCTGCCTACCTGGGCATCCTTGGTCTTACTGGTCTTACTGCTTACGTTGGTCTGACGGCTGTCGGAGAGATGAAGGAAGGCGACGTCGTCTTTATCTCTGGCGCTGCTGGTGCGGTCGGCTCGGCTGCTGGTCAGTTCGCCAAGCAGATGGGCGCATCCCGCGTCATTGGCTCCGCCGGCTCGGACGAGAAGGTTAAGCGCCTGCTCGAACTCGGCTTTGATGCCGCTTTTAACTACAACGACGGCCCGGTTGCAGAGCAGCTAGCAAAGGCAGCTCCGGAGGGCATTGACTTCTACTTCGACAACGTTGGTGGAGACCACCTGGAGGCAGCCATCGGCGCGATGCGCACCTTTGGCCGTGTCGCTATGTGTGGCGCAATCTCCCAGTACAACAACACCGGAGCTCCGACCGGACCACGCAACCTAGCTCTGGCCATTGGCAAGTGCATTACGTTGCGCGGCTTCGTATTGGGCAAGTACCTGCACCTGGCAGGTGAATTCCAGGAGCGAATGGCTCCGCTGGTCGTCAGCGGTAAGGTCGCTTACGATGTCACCACTCGCCACGGTATCGAGAACATGCCAGCTGCATTCCTCGAGCTGTTTAGCGGAGGCAACACCGGCAAGATGGTCGTAGAGTTCTAACGAACTAAAGAACTGCCCTGCGCGGAGCCGAGACTTCCTTCAGCCTGCTGGACATAGCGACACCAACCAGTCCCATCAGCGCCAGGAAGATTAGAGCCGCCGCAGGGCCGAAGCTAGCGATAACACCCGACAGCGCACCGACGATGAGCAGGACAACACCCATGATGGTGTTGGCCGCTCCGACGTACTCGGTGCGCTTGTCGCCTTCTGCCATGTCAACAACATAGGTCGAACGAGCCACACGAACACCGGCGTGGACGACCGACATTGCGAAGAAACCGAGTGGGAAAATCCAGGCATTGGCGCTGGTGGAAAGCCAGTGCGCACTTGCGACCAGCAGGAAAAGCACAATCGAACCGACCAGCGAAGAGTAGGTCAGGACCTTCTTTGAGGATTTATCCGACCAGATTCCGGCGACTTTTCCACCAATCAGAGAAGCGAAACCCGCAGCGAGCATGAAGATGCCGACGTTTGCGTTCACTCCCCCGCCGCTACCGTCTGAAGCTTCCAGATCAGCACCCACCTGCGCACTCAAGGTCACGATGAACGACGTAGATAGCGCTGTGACCAGCAACAAGCTTCGAACGATTACAAAGTCGCGGAAGTTTTTATCCTCTGCAAAGAGCCGCCAGGTGTCCTGCCACCAGGTTTTATTCGGCTCTTCCTTGTCACCTTCATTGGTGGGCTCGACAATTCCGCGGAAAATCAAAACCGCTGCCACCCACGACAGTGCCGCAACAAAGATGAGCCCTGCCACGATTGGTTTGGTGACGTTGTCGCGGATGATCCACAACACCGCACCAACGATAATTGCGGCGACACCACCCAACATCGCAGCTCGGCCGCTGATCTGCCCGCGCTGCCCCTTCGGAATCGTACGGCCCTGGACATCCTTCGAGGCCATTGAGCACAGTGCTCGGGCCGTCGCAAAGCCTGCAAGCGCGAGGATGACTGCGACACCAAGCGCCACACCTTCGAGGAACAACGTCGCCAGACCAATCAGCGCTGCCGCGACCGCTTGCCCCAACGCCCCGGCAATCCAGACGGTGGTGCGGCGAGACCGAGATTTCACCCACGGTGTCAGCGCTGCCTGCGGAAGCATCGAACCAGACTCACGCACCGGCACAAGCATGGCGATGAAGAAGCCCGGCGCTCCAGCCGAATGCAGCAACCATGGCAACAACGTCTTTGCCGCGACGATTTGATCGCCAATATTCTGCAGGCCGTGCGCCCAAACGTAGCGCTTGGCGTTGGTGCTGGCGTGTTTTTGCACCGACTCTGGGTTCTCCCCTGCGGGTTTGTCAGCTTCCGAGCTATCCGTCATACCTTTTACGCTACCTGTCCGCAGCAACGGCGCTACCGCACGTGGCTGTCTGCCCAGGCCAGTCAAAGACCGAATCGCGCTTGTCCCCTCAGCCACTACACTCGCGGGAAGAACATCTAACATCTTCAACGAAAGTAGAAATATGCCCGCTGACCTTTATCGGCGTCTCTCCAACCTCGATGGCAAGAGCTACGGTGCATACAAATCTTTGCGTGGCTCCCACGACCTCCCGGATCTGGACGCGACGCTGTTTATCGACAAGGTCCAATCCGACCCCTATGCCCCGGCATCACGGGCACGCGTCCATATTCCGCTGTCCGTACTGGACTATCGCGGCGCCTCCCGGTCACAACCCGGCAGGTTCAGCACGGCGGAGCTCGATTTGCTGAACCGCCGCCTCGTGCGCGCTTTGAAGAAGTATGGTCGCGGGCTGTTCATTGATTCCCCAGGTCAGCAGGTCTTGCGCCGAGCAGCTGTCGCTGAGCTCCGTGGGGATGCGCACGACGTCGATAAGCATGATGATGCCCTCCAGATCTGCCTGGAAATCCAACTGCCCGCCCGCGGCCGACGCATTCTCGGCCGTGAGGCAGCGCGTCTGATCTGTGAGGATTTGTTGGACGCGCTTGACGACGCCATTGTGAACGCACCCATCGATGCGCTCGAGGCAGCCGCGGAATTGGAGTATGACCAGAACTCATTGCGCCGTGCAGTGGCGGACGCGGACCTGATTGGGTTTGTGGCAGACGGGTCGGTGTTGCCCCGTCAGGCGGGAAATAGCCAGCTGCCGAAGCCCGGTGCGACTGCGTTTACCTCGCCGGAATCGTTGCAGCACAGTTTTCAGCTACCTTCGGGGAAAACGGTGCACGGCATGGGCATCCCGCGGGGCGTGACGTTGATTGTCGGTGGCGGTTATCACGGTAAGTCCACGCTGCTGTCCTCCCTGGTCACGGGCGTATATAACCATGTCGCTGGCGATGGCCGCGAGTTTGTGGTCGCCGACGAGACTGCGGTTGCGCTGCGTGCCGAGGACGGCCGAGCCATCACTGGTGTGGATATCTCGCCGTTTATCAACGGCCTTCCCTCCGGTGATGACACGACCCGGTTTTCCACGGCGAACGCGTCGGGGTCGACCTCCCAAGCTGCGGGTCTGATGGAGGCGCTGGGTTCCGGTGCGCGAGTGCTGCTCATCGACGAGGACACTTCCGCAACCAACTTCATGATTCGCGATGAGCGCATGCGCCGCCTCATCCCCGATGACCGCGAGCCGATTACTCCACTGGTCGCACGGGTCCGCGAGCTCTGGGAAAACCACGGAATCTCCACGGTCATCGTCGCTGGTGGGTCCGGCGCATTCATCGATGTCGCGGACACCGTGATTGCTATGGATGCGTACACGCCTTACGACGTCACCGAGCGCGCCCGTGAACTTCGCGAATCGGCTACTCCGGCTGAGCCTTCGCCTGCTTTTGCGCAGATCGGTGAGCGTTTTCTGCAGGCTGACTTCCCTACCGGTGGTGGCCGTGGTGGGCATGGCGGCCGCGGCGGCGGTCGCGGTGGGCGCGGTGGCGGTGCGAAACCACCTAAGCCACCGCGTGCTCGTGGTCTAGAGCTGATTCAGGTGGGCAAGGACAATCTTGATTTGCGCGCTGTCAGCCAATTGATGGACTCCTCCCAAACAGAAGCAATTGCCCGGATTCTGGGGGCCGTCGTAAAGCAGCTCGATGGGCGTACTGACCTCACCGACCTAATCCAGCGCGAGTACGACAACTTTTGTCATTCACTCTTCGATGTGACAGCTGAGTTCACCAACTCTGGTCATCTGGCCGAGCCTCGCGTCCAGGAGGTCGCAGCGGCAATCAATCGGCTTCGGCTCTTGCGGTAGAGCCTCGAAGATTGGCGGACCCCGGCCCCGCTCCCTCCCCTGCGGCTGCCCCAGCTAACTTCCTCGACGGATTTCGGCGTCAGGTCTTGACCTTGACGCGGCGTCAAACAGAAAGATGATTCCCGTGAGCAACAACGACAACGAGTACACCATCGGCGAGGCAGCCGAGCTCCTGGGCGTTACCACGCGCACGCTGAGGCATTGGGATGCCATCGGACTACTCAGCCCGCAGTATCGCACGTGGTCCGATTACCGCCTCTACACCGATGAGGACATCGACACCGCGCTGGAGATTCTGGTCTACCGCGCCGCCGGTGTGCCGTTGAAGACTATCGAGGAGTTCATCCACGGCGATTCCTCCCCGAGAAGTCGGAAAGATCGTTTACTCGCACAGCGAACTGTTCTCACCGAGAAGATCGCTGACCTGCACCACATGGTGCAGTCCTTGGACAAACTGATTGAGGAAGGAAATACCATGAAAGCAAAGACGAAAGCGGAGCTCTTGGGCCGCGACTGGCAGAATCTAGAAGCCGAAGCTGAGGAGCGCTGGGGCGACACCACTGAGTGGGAGCAGTCTCAGCAGGCTCAGGAAAAGATGAAGGACAGCGACTGGGCCGAGCTTGAAGCAGAGGCTAAGGATTTTGCCGATGCGCTTGCCGACGCCGCCGAGCGCCACGTCGAGCCCGGTTCCGCTGAGGCGGCCGAGCTAGTTGACCGTCACTTGGCCTCTATTACTCGCTTCTACGAGGCTGGTCGAGAAAAGCAGATTCTGTTGGCTCGCATGTACGTCGCTGATTCCCGGTTTGATCGGTACTACCGCGGCAATGCTGGCTACCTGCTGGAGCTGATTGAAGCTCAGGCCCGTAAGGAAGGCATTGACCCGGCAACTGCCGAGTGGCGGTAAATACAGGGAAGCAGCCGTTCAGCCCGGCCTTCCCATCCGGGACTGAATCGGCATAGAATTGCCTCATGAAATTCTCTCGCTCTATCGCCGCTGTCGCCATCGGTGCCGCTACTGTGCTGGGCGCTGTTGCTGCCTCTCCAGCTGTCGCACAGGCTATTGGTTGCCCCTTTGCACCAGTGCACAAGTATGAAGAACACCGTTTCTCCGGTTCTTCGACTTCAGCAGATGCTTTCAAGGTTTGGTTTAACGGTGGCGTCTACATTGAACCAATGGTCGAAACGCTGGATTTGGTTGAGCTTCAGGTTAACGACACCCAGGTCGCTCACGCTGGCGACATCATCTACAAGGATGAAGACGGCAACTTCTGGGTGAAGTAGCCTACGCAGGAAAAACAGGGCTCAATTACAGGTCTCACCCCGTGGCAGATTAACCTCATCTGAATAGGGCTATAGCGCTTAGCGTTGTGGAGTCACTGGTACTCTGTCTCGCACCTTTTGCAATTTCTGCCACGAGCCCTCGTTTTCAGGAGTGTTCCACCATGGAAATCATCATCGTCGATTCTGAGGCCGAAGTCGCGAGCATCGCTTCGGACTACCTCGCTCACTACGCCAACAAAGGTGGAAACCTCGGTGTAGCGACAGGATCGACTCCGCTTGCGACGTATCGGGAACTGATTCGTCGCCATCGGGCTGGTGAAGTCACTTTTAAGGACTGCAGTTTCTTCGCACTCGACGAATACGTGGGACTGCCCATCGAGCATGAGCAGAGCTACTACCACGTGATTCACAATGAGTTTTCCGATCACGTGGATGTTGACCCGGCGAGGGTCCATATTCCCGATGGCCTCGCGGACGATATCGGCGCGGCCTGCGAGGATTACGAGCGAAAGATCATCGAGGCCGGCGGCGTTGACATTCAGTTGCTGGGCATCGGCACCAATGGGCATGTTGGTTTTAACGAGCCCGCCAGCTCTTTTGGCTCTCTGACTCGCATTAAGACGCTGCACCCGCAGACCGTGCTGGATAACGCCCGGTTCTTCGACTCTGCAGAAGACGTGCCATACCACGTGGTCACCCAAGGGCTTGGCACCATTTCACGTGCGGGGCACCTCCTGCTGCTGGCCACCGGCACCGCAAAGGCACACGCTATCGCCGCCTCCATCGAGGGGCCGCTGAGTGCTTCAATGCCGGCTTCCGTGCTGCAGCTGCACCCACGGGCCACGGTTGTGATTGACCAAGCCGCAGCCAGTGAGCTGAAGAACAAGGAATACTACGAGTTCACCTACGCTCATAAGCCGCAGTGGCAGAAGGATATGTGGAAGTAAGGCCCCAGCCTCCCCTTCCCCTGCCTCCCACGACTAGTCAGCGCTAGTCGTCATCATCCATCTCTAGCTCGGGGTCTTCGGCACGCGCCTGCTCGTAAACTTCCTTCGCGGCCGTGAGATTAATGACGCCGATGACAAGTCCCACGACGATGTCCGGCCATGCGCTGAACCAGAAAACGGTGACTACTCCGGCGGCGAGGATGAGCAGGTTTGCCAGGACGTCGTTACGCGCCGCCAACCACGCGCCACGCATGAGCGCACTGTCGGCCTTGCGCAGGTTCATCAGCAAAATCGCGCAGACCAGGTTGATGACCATCGCAATAATCGCCGTCACCGACAGAGTTAGCGGCTCTGGTGGCTCACCGCTAATCATCTTCCAAATGGCAGTGCCGAACGCCGCGATCGCCGGAATCAGAATCAGCCCGGCAAGGCCGAAGCTTGCTTTACGACGGCTCGCCAGCGACCAACCCAATGCGGTGAGAACCAGCAGGTTCATGAGGAAATCTTCAAGAAAGTCTGCAGCGTCGGCGAACAGCGCTGCGGAGCCAATAATTGAGGCAACAATTAATTCAATGAAGAATCCGAGAAGATTCAGGCCTGCTACCCACGCAACAATTTTGCGGGCACGGTGATCCAAAGTCGATGAGGTAAACACGGGGGGCATCGTAACGCCCGGCACGAGTACCATCGAAACCCATGACCCCCGCACAGAAATTTCACTCAGAAATGAAGGTTCCCGGCGGCAAATTGGTTGTTGCCGACTGCGAGACCACAGGTGACACGATTTCGTCGATAAGCATTTCGGGCGATTTTTTCCTCGAACCCGATGAAGCCTACGACATTATTAATGACGCTCTCCTCGGTGCGCCTGCCGGGGACAATACGGAACGCCTACAGGCTCGCCTCGATGCGGCGCTGAAGGATTTTGAGGATCAGTCTGGCCGCGAGGTGCGACTGCACGGTTTTGATACCCACATCATTGCGCAAGTCGTTCGACGTGCACTGACACAGGCCGTCGACTTCACTGATTTGGAGTGGGAGGTTTTGCAGCCGGGTGTCCTGCCGACGGTGATGAATGTTGCGCTCGACGAGGTCCTTCTTGATCAAGTCAATTCCGGGCAGCGCGGACCGACTCTGCGTTTCTGGGATTGGGATGATCGTGCCACTGTGATCGGTTCATATCAGTCTTATGTCAACGAACTCGAGCCCGAGGGTGTAGAGAAGCACGATGTGCAAGTGGTGCGTCGTCTCTCCGGCGGTGGCGCGATGTTCATGGAGGGCGGCAACTGCGTCACCTACTCGATCTATGTACCAGAGAAGCTGGTCGCTGGTCTTAGCTACGTCGAATCCTATGAATTCCTCGACCGCTGGGTCATCGCTGCACTTGCGCAGCTCGGGGTCAATGCGTGGTATGTCCCCATCAATGACATCACCTCCGATGGCGGCAAGATTGGTGGTGCCGCACAGAAGCGCCGTGGCTCAACAGTGCTTCACCACGTCACCATGAGTTATGACATCGACGCTGACAAAATGATGGAAGTCCTGCGCATTGGCAAGGCCAAGATTGCCGATAAGGGCCTGCGCAGCGCGAAGAAGCGCGTCGATCCGCTCCGTCGCCAGACCGGTGCCAGCCGCGCGGAAGTCATTGACACGATGAAGCAGACATTCATCAACCGCTACGGTGCCGCCGAGGCATCGCTTTCCGATGAGGACTTCGCTGCGGCGCAGCATCTTATTGACACCAAATACGGCACGGAGGGCTGGACTCACCGAGTCCCCTAATGCCCACGCCAACTATCTAAATGAAGAAAATCTTCGGGAAAGAGAGTTAACTGGATAAAAAGTAAACCAAGGAGACTCGGCGTGGACGACGAGAAGAAACGGCGTCAAGTGGAAAGAAATCTGACGATACGTCCACTCATTAGTGAGTGCGTCGCCGAATATTAGCTCTCCATGCCCACCAGTTTCTCCGCCAACTCCGCAACATCGTTTGGGTGATACTGCGCGGGCCGGTTTCGCTTCGGCGAGCAGGAATCAATGACATCCCGCCACCGCTGCGGAATGCCGGAGGCCCCAAAGACGCCACCGAGAAAAGCACCAACAATGGCCGCGTTAGTGTCGGTGTCGCCGCCACGGCCAATGACTCGGACCAGAGAGTCCTCAAAGGTCGTGGTTTTGTCTTCTACCCGGCGCAGTTCTTCATGCAGTGCCCACAGCGCAAAGCGCAGCCATCCCTGATGCACCGAGAAATCCGGCTCCCCGCTATCCACCACGGCACCGCTGGCCTGCCACTCGGTTTCCCACTGCGCGCGCTGGGAAGCCAGCCACTCCATCAGCGCACTCACGCCAATGCCGCGGCGCGGCTGGTGGAGGCCGCCGCTGATGACGTCGGCAAGCGCGGATGCGTAACGTGAATTGGCCTCTATGCACACTGGGTGCGGGTGCGTGATGGCGGCGTCCTTGCGGGCGAGTTCGCCAGCACGTGCGGGGTTGCGCCAGTACACGATAGCCAGCGGTGAGATACGCATGAGCGCGCCGTTAGCCTGGGAGTTCGGGTTCGGCGCGCGCCGGAGCAACGCTGCCGTGGTGGCCTCTCCGATGTCGAAAGCGTCGGAGTTTGCCCAGCGCACATAGGACTCGCGGACATCGGCGGCATCGTAGCCTTCGCAGCGCACCAGTGAGCGTGCCAGCGCCAGCGCCATTTCGGAGTCATCAGTGGGCTGGCCGGCGGCGATGTTGTGGGTGCCGCCATCGGCAAGTTCACAGACACCGTGTGGGTAGCGCTGTGCAATCTCCTCGGCACTACAAAACTCCACTAGCGCGCCGAGGTTATCGCCGATGACCTGGCCATAGAGCACGCCGCGGGCACGGTCGACTACGCGGGCGAAAGCATCGGAATTGTGATTCACAGGCACCTCTTACAGAGCTTGACGGCGTTGGCGGCTTGAATGGCATCGGCGAATTCACCGAGACACCTGTACAACGCCGCTACAATCCCCGCGAGAGGTTCCAGCGCAGAACCGCAGGTCGGTCATGGTAGCGACCGAGCACGGACAGGGATGCGGTATTCAATGGGAAGGACTGGCCAAGTGCAATGGGCAGTTCCAACCAGGCTGTGGTGAGCGCACGCAGCGAGTGACCGTGGGCGAACAGAATCGCCTTGTCTTCGCCCGATTCACGCACCCTTTTCACCACTCGCTCAACTCGCTCACGGACTTCCTCCGCGGTTTCGCCATTGGGCACACCGTGAGTCCAAATCTGCCAATCGGGAACGGTCTTTTGCACTTCCTTCGAGGTAATCCCCTCGTAGTCGCCATAGAACCATTCCGCGAGATCCTCTTCGACCTCGAAGTCGTGGAACCCCGCCAATCGAGCGGTCTCCTGGGCGCGCTGACGGGGTGATGCCAGCACTAGCCCAAAGTCCTTCGGATCCAGCCAGCCGTTGAGGGCCTTGGCTTCTTCCCGACCGTTGTCAGTCAGCGGAAGATCAGTTACCGATGTGTGCTGCCCAGTGCGCGACCACTCAGTTTCACCGTGCCGCACGAGATATAAATCAGTCATAGTTCCAGCTTAGGCTTATTTGAAAATGCTGTTAGCCGCGGTAACCCTGCTAGCCCATCACGGGGTCACGGACTTCCAAGCCATGCTCCGGGTCCTCACACACCGTTACCGCTCCCAACTCCTCAGACCTCGCCGCCGTCGGAGAGCTACAGGTCCAGTCCCCTACTTGAGCGGTCAGGGTGTTGCCACCGCCCTCAGTGTCCTTGATTGCGTCGTACCGATCCAACACATCCATGGCCTCAGCGCAGGTCATCTCACCCTTGACCACTTCCGCCAGACGATGGCCCTCCATGGCACCGCACATCATCGGCCCCTGAACAAGTGCATCCGTGCCCTGACTGTAGCCCCTCGCCGGCTCACTCCCCTGGGCCATGAGTTCCTCGGCGGAATCGAAAACCTTGCCGGAGGTGCGAATATTCTTGTCCTTGCCTTCGATGGTAAAGGCCGCGTTATCCGACTGGCACACCAGCTTGTTCGCATCCGTCTTCGCACACGCAGCGGTGCCGAAGCTCGTCCATTGGCCGTCGTCAAGCTCTTCCTGAGCCGGCGGTACCCCTTCGACGAGCGTGTACGCGGCACCTGAAGTATTCAGCATGATTGCGCCCGGCGACTGTGGTGGGAACGGCGGAACCTCCACGTCGGGAATCGACGAATCAGCCTTACCGATGCACGTCACCGCGCCGTCTGAGTAGAAACACTCGCTCTTTTTCCCGTCTAGCGTGACGTAGAACGCCTTGATTCCGTTCTGGCTAAACCGCTGAACGTCAATTTTCTGGTAGGCGCTTTCATCAAATCCGATGCTGTCGACGCTTGTCCCCTTCGTCGGCGACGGCATCTTCGGATTATCGCCCTCGCTTGCCGACGTCGATTGCGACTGTACCTCACTCTGATCATTGTTGCTTTGTGATGCGGCGGCATCTTCGGAATCTGAAGATGAGCAGCCGACGAGAGTTCCGAGCATGACAACAGCAAGGCCCGCGGTCATCCGAAACATCGCACTGCGACTGGATCGAATAGGACTCGCGGGCATCTGGTTTTGGGTGACTGACATGAAATCAGCTTATCGCCGAACGAATCGGCTGGCTTGTTGTTTGCCGTATTTAACGGATGCGACTAAGACCGCTGCTTAAGCGTCTCCACTGCACGGTCGGCGAGCTCCTCGCCAGCACCGTCGTAGAGGTAGACGGCCATGTCGGCACCAACGTTGAGAAGCTGATCCTTAAACCTCTGCACCTTAGTGGTGGTAGCAACCACGGCTTCGGTGTCCTGCTTACGGATGTTCTGAATCATCGCGTAGGTCTCAGCGTGCTCAGACAGCGCCAACACGTACAGCGCTGGTTTCTTCTCCAGCTCGATGTGGTGCCAGAGCTCTGGGTCTGTCACATCGCCTGGGATGACCTGGTAGCCCTGCTCGCGCAGCTCTTCGATGCGATCCTCGTCGAAATCAACACCGAAGACGTTCATGCCGTACTCGTTGACCAACCTGCCGTAGACACCAACGCCGACTCGCCCCATACCCATGATGAGAGCATCGGCGCTATCAATAATGACCTTTGCCTCTTCTGGCACCAGGCGGTCCTCTGGGGTTTCTGGGACGAACTTCTGCAGGAAGCTGACAATCTTGTCTTCGTGCGGGGCCATCAGCGAGCTGGCAATGAAGCTACCCGCCACGGCGACTGCCATAATCGAGGTCCATTCTTCCGGCAGAATGTCCTGTTGCGTCGCCGCCGCCATCACAATTAGGCCGAACTCCGAGTAGTTACTCAACGTCAGCCCCGCCAGCGCACTCGTGCGCAGCGACAGTCCCATGCGCTTGAGAATCCAGATGAAGATAGTGGCCTTGAGCACCAGGAACAGCACCATAATCGCAGCGATGACGTAGCCGCCCGCGCTTGGCAGACCACCGAGACCAATCTCGATAAAGAACGCGACCAGCAGTAGCTCACGAATACTAATCAGTGCTTCCGACAGACGGTCAGAAATTGGGTGCGAAGACAGCAGAATACCGGCGACCAGGGACCCCAGCGAGCCAGAGAGCCCTGCCAGTTCGAAAGCCGAGTAAGAAGCCACTGCAATACCAATACCGGTGAGAACCAGCAGCTCAGTGCGGAACATGCGGTTGGGAAGCCGCGCCGCCAGCGGGCGAATGAAGAACAATAGTGGCAGCGCCAGCGCCCACAGCTCCGGGGTCTTACCCGACGATGCCACCAGCACGCCGACCGCAATGATGTCCTGCAGAATGAGTACACCAATCGCGATACGTCCGATGGCCGAAGCACCGCGGTTCTGCTCCTCCAAGTGGCTCATCACAAACACCGTCGACGAAAATGAAGTCGCGATGCCGATGTAAATTAGCGCGGTCACCGACAGTCCCGTGAGCTCACGCAGCGGCAAGAAACTGGCGACACCGAACAGCACGGCAAAAACTACCGTGTTTAAAAACGCGTGGCCAAGCCCCGAAAAGACCACTCGTGGCGCCACGATATCCTTCGGATTTAGCTTCAGACCGATTGTGAACAGCAAGGTGGTAACACCAAGCTCGGCCAGCGAATCAATGAACGGGATTTCCTCAAGCCCCATTGCATGAACGGCAAAACCGGCCCCAAGGAAACCAATCAGCGGCGGCAGCCGAAGCAACGACGCACCGAGTCCGCCGATAATCGAAAACAGTATTGCTGTTAGGTATACGGATTCCACCCATCAAAGATATCAGCTGACACTACCGATTGATGCAGTGGCTAACCATTAACAGATTTTTAACACCAAACCGGGGTTAGCTTCTTGGGAGTTAGCGCCGGTACGGGACCTCGCCCAACGCAATCGGCTGCGGGTGCTCTGTAACCCACTCGATTGTCGCCTCCGTCAGCGCATCAATGTCCGCCTCACCAGCTTTGCGCTGCTTTACGACGGCCATGGCATCCTCGGCGGCCCCAACCGTCTCCAGCCAGAAGTCGATCATCTTGGCATAGTCTTCGTCCCAGTTGACGTAGCCCATCTCCAGCGCTTCGTACCCGAGCCGGCCCACGATGCGGATAACTTCGCCCTGCACAGTCGCGGCTGGGCCACCACCCGGCACCAGGTAGTTCCAGAGGTATCGGAACTGGCCGTTGATCGACTTGTCTGCGGGGACAATAATGTCGCTGTGGCCGTCGTGAGGCGTGATTTCCTGCGGGCGGTCAGCACCGATGCGCTCATATAGTCGATCCATGACTGGCTGGTACTTGTCGCGCTGCTTGTCTGACAGGCGGTTGTAGCGGCGACCGAACTTAGTGAACTCTTCGCGAGCTTCGTCGTCGATTTCCGAACCCGCGTCCAGGAGCACCTCGATACTCGCTAGGACTCGACTGAGGGAATCGATATCGGCGGTAGCGACGGCCTCTTTGAACGCTGTCCGGCCGTGACCGAGGCGGTTCTCGCGGTGAAGGTCAGCGCCATTTTCCAACAGCAACGCAATGGCCTTGGGCTGATGGCTCTTCGCTGCCTGGAATAGAGGCCAGTGCTTGCCAGCTTCGATGTCAGCACCGCATTCGAGCAGGACTTTCATCTTGTCGGTATCGCCCCGGCTTGCGTGCTCTGCCAGGGCGGTTTTACCGAAGCGGTTCTCGGTGTTGACGTCGATTCCCTGGTCGATTAGCCAGCGCATGAGCTCCGGCGGGGTGCCACGGAGCGCTAGTGCAGTGTCCTTGCTGTATCCGAAAACTGCGTTGAGTGCGCAAGCGTCATAGACGGCCTTCAGCGCATCCATGTCACCGGCTTCGAGCAGCTCTTCGAAGTCCTCGACCAGTTTCTTCCGCTTCCGTGGCATGCAGTTTCCCCTTTACTTACCGCCCTCATCGGTGGACAGCGCAGCCACGAATGCCTCCTGCGGCACCGAGACCGAACCGATGTTCTTCATGCGCTTCTTACCGGCCTTCTGCTTCTCCAGCAGCTTGCGCTTACGGGAGATGTCACCGCCGTAGCACTTAGCAAGGACGTCCTTGCGCAGTGCACGGATGTTCTCGCGGGCGATAATCTTCGAACCGATTGCGGCCTGAACTGGGACCTCGAACTGCTGGCGAGGGATTAGCTCACGCAGCTTCTTGGTCATCTTGTTGCCGTACCACTGCGCGTTGTCGCGGTGGACGATAGCGGAGAACGCATCGACGGCCTCGCCCTGCAAGAGGATGTCCACCTTGACCAGATCCGCAATCTGCTCGCCGGCGTCTTCGTAGTTCAGCGAAGCATAACCCCTGGTGCGGGACTTCAGCATGTCGAAGAAGTCGAAGATAATCTCGCCCAGCGGCATCTTGTAGCGCAGTTCCACGCGGTCCTCAGACAGGTAGTCCATACCACCCATCTCACCGCGCTTCTGCTGGCACAGCTCCATGGTGGGGCCAACGAACTCGCTTGGCACGACGATGGTGCACTTAACCATCGGCTCGTAAATCTCGCGGAGCTTCCCCTCCGGCCAGTCACTCGGATTGTGAACAGTGACCTCGGTGCCATCCTCAGTGACCACGCGGTAGACAACGTTCGGGGCCGTCGAAATGAGATCCAGGTCGAACTCGCGCTCCAGTCGGGCGCGGGTGATCTCCATGTGCAACAGGCCCAGGAAGCCCCCGCGGAAACCGAATCCGAGGGCCACCGAAGTCTCAGGTTCGAATGTCAACGAAGCGTCGTTAAGCTGGAGCTTTTCCAACGCATCACGCAGGTCAGGATAGTCCTGCTGAGAGATTGGGAACAGACCGGAGTAGACCATCGGCTTTGGCTCTGCGTAGCCTTCCAGCGGCTCCTCCGCCGGTGTGGCGTTCAGCGTGACGGTGTCACCGACCTTGGACTGACGGACGTCCTTCACACCGGTGATGAGGTAACCGACCTCGCCGACGCCGAGGCCCTTACACTTCTTCGGCTGCGGCGAGACGATGCCGATTTCCAACAGCTCGTGCTTAGTTCCGGTGGACATCATCTGAATGACTTCACGCGGCTTGAGCTGCCCATCAACAACACGGATGTACGTGACCACACCACGGTAGGTGTCGTAGACCGAGTCAAAAATCAGCGCACGAGCAGGTGCCTCCGGATCGCCGACCGGTGCCGGGACGAGCTCACAGACTCGGTCGAGCATTTCCGCAACGCCCTCACCGGTCTTGCCCGACACACGCATGACATCCTCCGGCTCACAGCCGATGATGTGCGCGATCTCCTCCGCGTACTTATCCGGATCCGCGGCCGGCAGGTCAATCTTGTTCAGAACCGGAATGATCTCCAGGTCGTTTTCCATGGCCAGGTACAGGTTGGCCAGCGTCTGCGCTTCGATGCCCTGAGCAGCGTCGACAAGCAGAATCGCGCCTTCACACGCCTCTAGCGCACGCGAGACTTCGTAGGTGAAGTCGACGTGACCAGGCGTATCAATCAGATGCAGGACAATCTCTTCGCCCGCGTGCTCGCCGGTGCGCGGAACCCACGGCAGGCGCACGTTCTGAGCCTTAATGGTGATGCCGCGCTCGCGCTCAATATCCATGTTGTCGAGGTACTGATCGCGCATATCGCGTGCTTCAACAACGCCCGAGAGCTGCAGAATTCGGTCCGCCAGGGTGGACTTACCGTGGTCAATGTGCGCAATAATGCAGAAATTTCGAATCCGTGAGGGGTCCGTAAAAGTCTGCTCCGCAAAATTCTTGGTCACGTTGGGTCTACTCCGAAAAATAAAGACGTTATGGGCATTGGGGCGCGGCGTTGGCCGACCCATATGCGCCGGCCTCGAAAACCGACCAGCCGGGCTTAAATACAATCACGCACAATCTTACCTATCGATTCCCTCCGCACTAAACCTCTAGACTTAGATTCCATGAGCTCCACTTCGTCCACCGATCAAAATGAACGCGAAAGCTGGCCACGCCGCCTGCGTAATCGCATCAGCGCGCGTCTTTTCGCCGGTACCGAGTGGTTCCGTGGCCCCGACACACTCGACGAGGCGCTGTTTAAGCTCAACATGCAGCTAGGACTCGCCCAGGACACCTCGCTTTCCGACGAGTCCAAGGAGGCCCTACTTCGACTGCGAGATTCGGTGACCATCGCGCGTCCGACCGCGGAGCTGGCCCGTACAATCGTCTACAGCCCCGACATGGATGGTCAGGCCGACCCCGGCGAAGTGGTATGGATTCCGCTGCAGCTCGAAGGTGAAAATGCTGCCCTGCGCGAGCGCGCTGTGGTCGTGGTTGGGCGCCATGACCAGTACCTATTGGGCATGCTGATTTCCACCCGCAGCGAGCACAGTGAGCATCCGGAGTGGCTATTTATCGGCAGTGGGTTCTGGAATGAAGACCCCAAGCCATCGTGGGTTCGCATGGACCGTATCTTGCTCATCCCAGAATCGGGTATTCGCCGCGCAGGTGCGATGATGCCCCGTAGGCGCTTTGAGCTCATCGCCGCCCGGCTGCGCGGGGACTACGGCTGGAATTAGCCGCAGCTGGAATTAGGCAGCGGCTGGTATTAGGCAGCGCTGTTTGCTAAGATTCTGCAAGTTGTTTACCGTTGCGTTCCTTTGCGGCGAGCGCGGGCAGGACCTTGGGTTCGCGTTTTCATCGCCGTATAAGCGCAGTGCATGGTTTTATCCCGCTGGTTAATTAGTTTGAACGGCAGGGATTCGAGCCAAAATTTGTACTGTGATCAGGACTTTTCTTGGTGGCGGGCGGTAGCAATTCCAACTACTACGGATACAAGAGGTATTCACGATGGCAAACATCAAGTCCCAGATCAAGCGCAACAAGACCAACGAGAAGGCTCGCCTGCGTAACCAGGCTATCCGCTCTGCAGTCCGCACCGAGATCCGCAAGTTCCAGGCTGCTGTTGAGGCTGGCGACAAGGCTGCTGCTGAGGCTCAGCTGCGCGTTGCTTCCCGCAAGCTGGACAAGGCTGTCACCAAGGGCGTCTTCCACCGCAACACTGCGGCTAACAAGAAGTCCGGTATGGCTAAGGCTTTCAACAAGCTGGAGGGCTAATTCCCTTTTGGCGCTGTGCCGTTCTTGTGGCGCTTGTGCCGTGAAATTAACCGCTTCCTGCTATTTTCCGATTTCATTTCGGATGTGGCGGGAGGCGGTTTTTATTATTTAACCCCAACGCGAGTTAGTGGCTGCGTTTATGGCTGGCGGCGGTGGGGCGATGCGAGTTACTGACTACGTTTATGACAAAAATGGCCTGAAAAATGGCTTGAAAGTGTCATAAACTCACACAGTTTCACATTTGCAGCCCGGAAATTTTAACGCCGATGGGACGAATGGGCCAGCTCCGCGATACGAAGCACCGACTGTTCCAGCGATAGTTCCGGCGTCGATGAGGCTCCCTTGGTGTCTGCATCCAGCTGTGCCGCGACAACCACAGCGCGAGCAACCGCCGGGGTTGACCAGGCAGATGCCAACCGCTGAGTTTTCTCCAACTTCCACGGCGGCATGCCATAGCGGTGGGCATCTCTACGCGCATTGACACCACGTGCACCGTGGAGCCGAGCTACATCACCAACCATTCCCGTGATTGCAGCCGACAGCAGTGCCGGTGCCATGCCCAGCTGCAAGGCACGGCGCATCTTGGCCAACGCTTCCCCACCCCGGCCGCGCAGTGCGAGCTCGGCAATCTCAAAGCCCGAAACCTCCGCCGAAGCACCGTAGTAGGTGCGCACTGCTTCCGAGGTGACCTTGCCCGCGGTATCCGCACACAGCTGGGAAATGGCGGTGGCCAGCTCGCGGAGGTCTGAACCGACCGCATCCAGGACGGTATCGATGACGTCGCGACGCACCTTAACCCCGTGTGAGGCGAACTCTTCGCCAACAAAACCGGGCAAGTCGTTTCGCTTGAGCGGTTGAGCTTCGAAAAAGCGGACCCCCAACTTGCGCAGGTCAGCGACCATCTTTTTCTGACGCCCCTCACCGCTGTGAAGGAGAATCAACGTGATGCCCGGCGCGGGATCCTTAACCGAATCCATCAACAGCTTGGCAGGCTCTTTGCCGGCGTCTTGGCAGTCGGTGACAACCACGATCCGGTCATCTCCAAACAACGAAGGGCTGAAGAGCTCCACGGCATCGACAGTGGTCATGTCCCCTGCGCGGATGGTGGTCACAGGCACCGAGCGTCCACCCGGATCGGACTCCGTTGCTGCCTGCGCGCGGACGGCAGCGACAATGGCGAGGCGGGCGCGGTCTTTCAGCAGCTCCTCTTTGCCCACAATCAAATTCACGGGTGCGACGGCGCTCAATCCCGACCTCTTTTCCGCGTTAATTCCTGCGACTGTTGTTTCTAGCCTACGGGACAGCCCGGATTTCACCTTCCTCGCCAGACTTCACCATTGGAATACAGGGCTTGCGGCCCATCTCGCTGCGGGCACACCACAGGAATCTGCTCGGGTGTCATTACGGTTTCTCGCACGCGCGGACCACACTCGCGAGCGATAAACCACTGGGGTGAGCGGCCTGATTGGGACGGTTGGCCGCTCACGGATTCAGCGATGTACGACGGGGACTCCACCGCCACGGTTTCTGTCGTGGGGTTATTGGTGGTGTCATCGAGCACCTGGACGTACCCCGCCTCTTCCTCGGTGAGTCCGAGTGCAATTCGGCACTGCCGGCTGAGCGAGGTCGGTGCAGGGTAACCAACCGATGCCACATGGTTGGCGGGTTCTCCGACAGCCTCCGCGTGAATGAGAACAACCTGGTTCTTCTCCGCACAGGCCGCAACCTTCCACCCCTGTGGGGCACGCGCAATGTCCAGCCCGAACACCCAAATAACCGCGTAACTACAGACGGCAAGTACCACTGCGAAGCAACCAGCGCGGAGCGCAAGACGGGGCCACGCCCAGAGCGCCGTCAAGCATGCGAACGTGAGCGTGCAGGAGATGACCAACGTGACCGTCCCAGTGGCGGGCGCGACGATTCCCGCAGCGAGGCGTGCGACCTGATGAATCCACCATGCGCACGGCGCGGCGCACCAGAGCAGCGCACTGACCAGCCAATTGAGATGCAGTGCGGCGGCAACGGCAGCGAGCGAACCAGCGATAGTAACCGGTGCGACGGCGGGCGCGGCGAGGAGATTGGCGAGCAGTGAGACGTGACTAATTTCGCCGATAAGGAGCGCCAACACGGGCATGTTGACCACGTGTGCGGCAATCGATACGGCGACGGCGCGGACTACTGGGGCGGGCCAGGTACCCATAACGGTGGTGGCGGACAGGCGTCTGGCAAGGGGCTCGGCAAGAAGGACTAACCCGGCGGTGGCTGCGACCGAGAGGGCGAAGCCCACTGATACCGATAGGTCTGGAGCCAGGAGAATCAACCCAATAATGCCAGCCGACAGCGCCGCGATGGCCTGGCCAGCTCGTCCTACAAGAATCGCCAACAGCCCAATGCAGCCGGTGACCACCGCGCGTAGCACTGACGGTTCTGTACCCACAATTGCCACAAAGCCATACAGGGCAAGCGCGGCGACTGCGACGCGCACCCGCGGTCCAGCCCACGAAAACACGGCTACAACAGCCCCGACAACAAGCGCAACGTTCGCTCCAGAGACCGCTGATAGATGTGAAAGCCCAGAAGCAGTCATCACATCGCCATCGGTGAGGCTAAAGCCGCGCTCATCGCCGATGGCCATGGCGGGAATCAGGCGGTCGGGACCAACGGGGAGATTCTGCGCCGAGTCAAAGAGCTGCTGCCTCACGTCAGCTGCCAGCCCCTGTGGTGGCGCGATGACCTCAACATCACCGCGCAGATTCAGCTGGATACCACTAATGCAGGGCTTGCTGGCCACACGTATACCGGCTGTGGATTCAATTACGGTGTCTCTCGTGATAGCCAACAGTGACTCGTCGCCGAAAGCCGTCACCTGCCCCGGAAGACCTTCGATGCGGGCCTTCGCACTGGCCCCAAACTCGGTTGCTTTCGGCTCGGTGACGAGGCGCAATTGCACTTTCGCCATCCCACCAATGTCCTCATAGAGCTCATGGGCTCGGGCTTGCGCTATGCGGATTCGCGTGGCCACCGCAACGCTGGCCACCGCCACAGCTGGCACCACGATAGTGGCGATTGCTCGCCAGCCGGAGGTCACCGCACCTCTGCCCCATCGCCACGACCAACGCTGCCACGCCCACGGCAACGCCACCGCAGTCGCGATTGAGCTCGGTACCACAACTATCGCCCATTCTGGGCGCATGATCACCGCCACCGCAGTCGCCCACGCCAACACCGCTGCTGGCACTAGCCGCACATCGAGCCCAGCACGAGCGCGCAGGTCAGACGGTGGTGGCATCGCGCAGAGCCTCTACCTTCGCCGGGCCGATTCCCGGTACCTCCTCAAGTGCGTCGATACTCGCAAAAGGCCCGTTCTTTTCACGAAAGTCAATGATTTTGGTCGCTGTTGCGGGTCCAATTCCGGGCAATTCCTCCAGCTGCGTAGCAGTGGCGGTGTTGATGTTGATCTTTCCGTCAGAGCCACCCGGGTCAGCCCCGCCTGCAGCACCGGCGCCAGAACCGCCAGAAACATCGGAACCGCCCTCCGCCGTCCCTGCTGGCAGCGCCTCTGTCCCGACCACAATCTGTTGACCATCTACCAACGGTGCCGCCAGGTTCACGCTGGCAGGATTAGCCTCCGGCAAAAGCCCACCCGCACGCTCAATTGCCTCCACCACCCGCGCACCCACTGGCACCTCCACCACGCCAGGATTCACAACCAACCCCACCACCGACACAATCAACGGCCCCACCTGTGCCTGAGCGTTAGTCTCCTGCCCCGGACCGCCAGGCGCCTCCGCTGGGGTTTCGGTCGTCTCCGGTGTCGTCCCCGCGACAGCCGCGTCCTGCACCGCAGGCATCTCCACCTGCGGCGTCGACGGCCACACCACCGCAGCGATTGCTCCAACAGCCAACACCGCAATCACAAGGCACGCAGCCATCGCCACCCGCGGCGTCACCACCGCCCGGCGCGTGGAAAAGTCCACCGCCATGCGCTTGTCTTGATCAATCGGTTCCAGATAGTCCGCCAGCCGATTCCGCAAATTCGTCACGATGCGCACCCTAGCGCCCCGCACCACACCCCACCTTGACGAAAGCACTCATCAAGGCGTCATCTGTGGATAAAAAATGACCTGTGGAGGTTATCCACAGGCCAGATCATCTTCGCAGTTCAGCCGCTACTTCTTCTCGTCGCCGTCATCATCACGCTTGTCGCTTGACGACGACTCCCGCGATTTCTCCCCATCGGTGCCAAATACAGCTCCCTCGGGATCGGACTTATCGCGCAGCGCCAAATCAGAGATAGCCTTCGCCAGACGCTCAGCTTTATCCAGAGCTGCTTGGCGATTCTCACTCCACGTTGGCAATTTAGAAACCGCCGTGGTGAAAAGCGGAATTCCCTGTTCATTAGTCACTACTGTGCGATGGATTCGTTTATTGCGGTTGCGACTGGCAGCCGGATTCTCAACTACCTTCACCGCAGCCTGATCGGTGATCGGCTCACCTGGGTCTGTGGTGCCAGCGTTTTCAGCCGAACCGTCCGTGTCAGCAGAGTCACCGGAATTGTCTATGTTCCCGGAATCGTCGTCTACCGCGTCTGCAGCCACAGCATCAACAGCAGGCGCGTCACTCTCCTCCACACTGTGGAGCAGCGCTGTCACGCCCATCTCTGTTTCAAAATCCATGGCATTCGAATCAATCGAGCCACCGGAGACCATGCCAACTGCATAGGCTCCCTGCCCGACATGAGCGGTAAGAGACTCCGGCAAATCCAGGATTCTAAACCGGGTATCGTCGGGTAGCTCTTCGGCAAGCATGGCCTGGAGCTCGTGAACGTCGTCAAGCGCATCGGAATGATGCAGCAATACCGCAGGCGGACGGTTCGCCGATGACGCGGACCGCACCATCTTCGTGGCAAAATCCACCATGCGCTGCTTGACCTTCGCCTCTGTCCGACACTTGGCGACCAGCGCTAGTGAGCCATCTTTGATGCCGACGATGGGCTTGATAGCGAGAGCCGTAGAAAGCATCGCTTGGCCCGCGGAGATGCGACCGCCACGACGTAGCGAATCAAGCTTTGGTACAAACAACCAGAGTCGATAGCGCTGCAGCACATCACGCGCTACATCGGCAACCTCATCACGACTGGCCCCGGCCCTCGCAGCCTTGGCCGCCGCGATGGCAGCGGCACCGACTCCAGCTCCGACGGTGTCGGTATCGATGACGGTCACACGGTCCAGCGCACCAGCAGCGGTGACAGCGTTAGACCAGGTAGCGGACATTCCCTTGCCAAGATGCAGGGCGACAACGCCAGCGTCAGAACCATCCTTGTTGGAGCGTTCCAGCGCACGCGCATATGCGGCGCACAGCTTCAGTGGACTGACTGCCGACGTGGTGACGGCGTCTTCATTGATGTCATGGCCGATGGGAACCACGGTGATGTCGAGCTTGCGGGCAACCTCGGGCATCAGGCACGCGGTGTCATCAACAACAATGCGAACGCGACCGTCACCGGGCATGGCGGCCTCCTGAAGAATCAGAAACCTGCGACTCCCGCTCGCGGACCTTCGCGTTAAAAGCATTCAGGTACCAGGAGGTCTCACCATTGACGCGCGTGCGCTGCTCCATTTCGACCCACGCAGTGTTGCCCAGGCCGTTGAACGTGCTGAAGTAGTCGCGCGGCATCTGCAGCAGGGCTGCGGTAGCGGCAGCAATGGCACCACCGTGGGACACGAGCACAAAGGTATCCGACTCCCAATCGGGGTTGGCCGCTAGCTCAGCAATGACCGCCAGCATTCGGTTGGAGACCTCAAAGCGGGTCTCGCCGCCCTTGGGTGCCCAGTTGAGATTATGGCGCCAGTGGTCACGCATACCGGGAAACGCGGAGTCAATCTCGTCGTAGGTGCGCTCTTGCCATTCACCGAGGTTGGTCTCACGCAGGCGCTTATCAAAACTCAACTCTGCACCGGTGGCCTCGGCTAGCGCGCGGGCGGTGTCGGCTGCCCGGGTCAGGTCAGAGGACACGATTTTTGTGATTCGCGGTTCAGCCTCCGCCAGGTACTGCGCCGCAGTACGGGCTTGCTCGCGACCAACGTCGGAAAGCTGCGTGTCCAGCTGTCCCTGAATGCGGCCGGTAGCGTTATACGAGGTCTGCCCGTGCCGCAGCATAATCAGGCGACATCGAGCGGCAACATGTGCCTCGCGTGAGCCCGCCACAATTAAAACTCGTCCGTGTCCGGGTTTTCGGCAGCCAGCGGAATCTCGTCGATAGAACGAGCATTGCGGGCGGAATCTTCGCCGTCCTCGTTGCTCGGCTGCTCGATGCCCTCGACCTCGATGCGCGGGCAATCGCGCCACAGTCGATCCAGGCCGTAGAAGTCGCGTTCTTCACTGCGGAAGACATGCACGACAATGTCGCCGTAATCCAGCAGCGCCCAACGTCCCTCACGGACACCTTCGCGGCGAACCGGCTTTGCGCCGAGGTCACGCAGATCGTCCTCAATTTCGTCGACGATTGCGGCAACCAGACGCTCATTGTCAGCACTGACCAGGACGAATGCGTCCGTAATCACCACCGGGCCAGAGACATCGAGAACAACGACGTCCTCACCCTTTTTGCTATCGGCGGCCTTCGCCGCGGCGGTCGCCAGCTCAATGGCGCGTGGTTGTGCAGTCACGAAATACTTCAGCTCCTTGTGATTAAAAGTCGTGAAAAACAGCGTTTGTACTTGTAACTTACCGTCTCAGCGGGATTTTGCTAACTTTCAGTCCGCGGTATCGGACTTCGCATCCACCGATGCCGCATCCTCGGAGGTCGAGTTCACCGATGCGGGGCCCACAGAACCAACCGTGCCCTCAGCAGACTGGTACAGACCCCGCTTAGCGATGTACTGCACCACGCCATCCGGCACCAAGTACCAAACAGGGCGTCCTGCCTCCGCACGCTTTCGACAATCGGTAGAAGAAATAGCCATCGCGGGAATCTCGATGAGGTGCAACCGTGAAGCGTCGATTCCTTCCAGGTCCTCTGCCCGCAGGTGAACCCCTGGACGAGTGACACCGACGAACGTTGCTGCGTCGAACATCTCCTCCCAGTCCCTCCACGTCATAATCTTCTGCAGCGCATCGGCACCGGTAATGAAGAACAGATCCGCGTTGGGATAGATGACCTTCAAATCCCGCAGCGTATCGACGGTATAGGTCGCACCCGGCCGGTCAATATCAACCCGCGAAACCGAAAACTGTGGGTTCGACGCGGTGGCAATGACCGTCATCAGGTAGCGGTCTTCGCTGTGAGAGACCTTCCGGCCGCGCTTTTGCCACGGTTCACCCGTGGGCACGAAAAGCACAAAGTCAAGGTCGAAACGGTCTGCCACCTCGCTGGCGGCAACCAGGTGACCATTGTGGATGGGATCAAAAGTGCCACCCATTACGCCAATGCGCTGCCGGGGCGCTTCCGCCGACTTCGCTGTCAACGCGGCGTGTACTCGCGACCGCACACTTTTCTTGCGCTTAATCATGACTGGCACTTTACCCGGGCACTACGGACGAGTCTGTCCACGACCAGCCAGAACCCACTTGCTGCTGGTCAACTCCGGCAGCCCCATGGGCCCACGGGCGTGCAGCTTCTGGGTGGAAATACCAATCTCTGCGCCGAAACCGTACTGCTCACCATCGGTGAACGCAGTGGAGGCATTGACGCTGACAGCGGCAGCATCAACACGGTCGACGAACTCCTGGCACACGCCCCAGTCACGTGCAGAGATAGCTTCCGTGTGACCCGAGGAGTACTCAGTGATGTGATCCGTCGCGGCCACCACACCGTCGACAATGCGTGCGGCAATGTCTAGCGAAAGGTACTCATCCGACCAGTCTTCTTCCGTCGCAGGAATGACCTCACCGGTCCACCCAGAGGCCGCCAGATTATCGACATCGCCGTGGACCGCAATGCCCGCGTCGGCAAGCGCGTCCAAAATGCGGACCTGATCCTGCGTGGACAGCGCCGAGTCAATGAGAACCGTTTCAGTGGCGTTACAGACGCTCGGACGGCGGGTCTTGCCGTTAATCATCAGCGCAATCGCCTCGTCGATATCGGCGGAAGCATCGATGTAGATGTGGCAGTTACCGGTACCGGTCTCAATGGTCGGCACCGTTGCCTTCGTCACGACGGCCTCAATCAGACCGGCACCGCCGCGCGGAATCACTACGTCAACCAGGCCGCGGGCAGTGATGAGATCTTGCACGGAATCGTGGGTCTCACACGGCAGCAGCTGAACAAGGTCCTCCGGTGCATCGTGGTTGGCCAGCACCTCACGCAAAACCGCGACCAGCTGCGTGTTGGAGTGGACGGCCGACTTGGAGCCGCGCAGCAAGGCCACGTTGCCCGACTTCAGCGCCAGACCAAAGGCATCGACAGTAACGTTCGGGCGAGCCTCGTAGACCATGCCCATCACGCCCAGCGGAACGCTGACCTGGGAAAGCTTAATGCCGTTAGGAAGAGTGCTGCCCCGCAGCACCTCGCCTACCGGATCCGGCAGGGCCGCAACCTGGCGCAACCCACCGGCAATACCCTCAACACGATCGGCGTCAAGACGCAGGCGATCCAGCAGGGAGTCACTAAAACCACGGGCCTTACCGGCCTCGATGTCCTTGGCGTTGGCTACCAGAATCTCTTCAGTACGGGCGACCAGCGCATCTGCTGCGGCCAGCAGGAGCTCGTTCTTGCGTGCCGACGTAAAGCGAGCCAGCTCTCCCGCGACAGCCTTGGCACGCTGTGCCTTATCTAAAACCTCGGCGCGCTCAGCAGCACGCTCCGGGCTAAGAGCCGAATCCTCGGCAATGCCCTGTTGATTGGTGTTAGCAGTTTCGTTCGTTTGAGCAGTCATGCCTACCAGCATAACTAGAGTGAGACATCATTTGAGGGAATTAGCTCAGCAACCCAAGGAAAGATGTAATTCATCAACAGCAGGAACACGATGACGGCAATCACGATGGTGATG
Organism: Corynebacterium sp. MSK047; assembly: GCF_030232285.1. Lineage (NCBI taxonomy): Bacteria > Bacillati > Actinomycetota > Actinomycetes > Mycobacteriales > Corynebacteriaceae > Corynebacterium > Corynebacterium sp. MSK047. The sequence continues at coordinate 37,911 of NZ_JASPJI010000016.1, forward strand.
ATCGCTTTCACCCACCACGGACCCGGCAGGGATCGCCAAAAAGCTGCGTACATCTAGTTGACCTCCTTGGTCTCAACACCGGCGAGAACCGCGTGAATAATGAGCCGATGAGTGTTGTCCCACTGCGGATGGCAGGTAGTCAGCGTAAGTAGAGTCGCGTTACCGACCGGATTGAGGACATCGGCGCGGTCTGGAGTGACAATGTGCTGGCCGGGAATCTCGGGGACGTTAGTTCCTTCTGGCACGCAGTCGAAGCTTTCCCCTGCGCCAGCCATACCGTCGACCGGTAATACCTTGTAGCGGTAAATAGCATCACGCGTCTCTACAGTGATGTCATCGCACGTCTGCAGGCGGTCAATGTTGTCAAAGGGAGCTCCGTGGCCGTCACGATGGGCGGCATAAGAACTGTTGCCCACCTGCCCCGGAAGGGCTGTGCTCGGATAATGGCCGGGGCCACCGCGCAAAACTTCCTGAGAGACACCTTCGAATACGACCAAATCGCTAAAACCGGCCTTTGGAGCGGAAATCATCGCCACCGCAGAGCCAGGCACCCAAGAGCCCTCAACAGCTGGCTCCGTGCCTTCTGGCGCCTGAGCTGAGGCCGATGCCGGTGCGGACCATGCCTGCTGCAGCTCATCACGAGCCTGCTGCTGAGCTTTCCCGGTTTCAAGACCAGACCAGTACAGCAGATAAAAGGCGAAGAGCGCCACCATCACTCCAGCGGTCAAGAGCAACTCGCCGATGACGCCAATAATTTTCGATAACACACTTAGGATTATGCCCGAAAGTTCCTCATCCAGGCAGTCCGCGCTCAGGCACTCCTCCCCCAGCCAGTCCGCACTCAGCTAGTCCCCACTCAGCCGGTCTTTGCCGAGGCACCTCTGTCCGGGCGCGCCCAGGTGCGCGTCTTTAAGCGCTGCAGCTCTCAGCGCAACGCTCTCCTAAGCGCGGGAGGCGAAATCCGACAGGTAGTCGGCATGGACGACAGGCTTCTGCATGTCATTCGGCAATTCCTCGGTGTGGTAGCCGATCATGCCCAGCAGTTCTTCAGAGTCATAGTTGACCTCGCCGCGTCCGATGACCTCACCGCTCGGGCCAATCAGGTCGACGATGTCACCAGCGGAGAACTCACCGTCAACCGAGGTGATACCGACCGGGAGCAGCGACTTGCGCATGCGGGTCACAGCGTCGACCGCGCCGGCATCCAGGCGAAGCAGGCCCGAGCTATCCGCTGCGTAGAGCATCCAGAACTTCCAGGCGCTCAGGCGGTTGTCCTTCGCGGCGAAAGCGGTTCCCACGTCTGCCTGGTCAAGTGCTCGCTCAATGTTGGACGCAGAAGTCAGCAGCACCGGCACCCCAGCACGCGAAGCCAGGCGTGCGGCAGACACCTTCGAGGCCATTCCACCGGTGCCCAGTGCCCCACCGTCACCGGCGATAACACCACGTAGGTCGTTACCGCTGCGCACCTCTGGCACAAAGGTCGCACCTGGATCGGCCGGGTTGCGGTCGTAGAGGCCGTCGACGTCGGAAAGCAGAATCAGTGCATCGCAGTACGCCAGGTGACTGACCAGGGCGGCCAGGCGGTCGTTGTCGCCGAAGCGGAACTCCGAGGTCGCGACCGTGTCATTTTCGTTGACAATTGGCACCGCGCCCAGCTGGCGCAGGCGGTCGATAGTGCGCTGGGCGTTGCGGGCACGCGAACGCACACCTGCATCGTCCGAGGTCAAAAGCACCTGCGCAGAAGTGCGACCATAGCGCAGGAAGGAGCGTCCCCACTCCTGTGCCAGGCGCACCTGCCCTACAGCTGCAGCCGCCTGCTTGGTCGCCAAATCAGTGGGACGCGAAGTCAGCCCCAGTGGCCCCATTCCGGATGCCACCGCGCCGGAGGACACGACAATGACATCGCTAAAGCCCATACGCTTTTCCAGGGCATCGGCAATGAAGTCGATGCGTTCGGGATCGGTACGACCGTCAGATCCGGTCAGCGAGGAAGAACCAATCTTCACCACGACGCGCTTCGCGGTCCGAATTGCCTCACGAGTCTCGGAATCGAAACCGCCTTTGGTTCCCGGAGATAAATTCTCAGTCGCCTTTTCAATCTCAGCGACGGTGGACTCAGGATTGTCGTGAAGTAGCTCGTCGACCTCCTCACGGGAAATCGGCGCGTCCGATCCAGACTTCGGCGCGGTAGCTACCGGGGCATCTAATGCATCTGCTCCAGTGACGTCAACATCGTTGGCAACGGTGTCGGAAGGGATAACTGACTCACTCATTTCACTAATGGAAAACATGACGGTCTAATGTAATTCTGACTATATAATTGTTTAAACAATCAATGGCAAAATGCAAGTTTGAAGTCTTCGCTTGCCGACGACGCTGTCGCCCGCGACTATGAGTACCGGTCGCGAATAGCCTCTTCGCCATCCCCGAAATCGTACTCGTCAATCAGACCACGGCGGGCCTGCGATGCACGCTTACGCTGCTCAGCGCTAGTGCGCTCGTTGACGTAGAGACGATCGTCGGTACCACGGCCACTCGGCACGAAGTCATCGGTGCCCGCGACCTGCTGCGGGTACCACTCGAAGGTGAGATAGGAAATCGTCACCGGGCAGCCAACCGTTGCCCCAGCCTTTGCCAGGGCATCTTCTACACCAAGCTTGGCCAGGCGGTCAGCCAAGTAGCCGACTGCCTCGTCGTTTTCGAAGTCCGTCTGGTTAATCCAGCGTTCCGGCTTACGGCCACGCACAATGAACCCATCTGGGGTATTCGGATCGCGCTCGATGGTGAAGTCCGCGCCTTCGCGCTTCTTGCCGCGCACACCTTCCGGACGGATGACCGCACGGGGCTCCTGCTCTGTTGGCAACGGATGCGCCTTGCGGTAGGCGGCAATCTGATCCTTCAGGCCGTAGGTCAGCTCCTTGAGTCCCTCGTGCGTCACCGTAGAGATCTCATAAATCGGCCAGCCGAACTTCTCCAACTCCTCGCGCTGCATGTCAATCATCTCGCGAGCATCGGGCAGGTCAATCTTGTTCAGCACGATGACGCGCGGACGCTCTGCGAGATCCCCAAGCCCCACGTCGGCCTTCAGCACCGACTGGTAGTTGGCGAGTTCCGTCTCCAACGCCTTGATGTCAGAGACCGGATCGCGGTCGCCCTCCAGAGCAGCAGCGTCAACCACATGCACGAGCACAGCGCAGCGCTCAATGTGACGCAGGAAATCCAACCCAAGACCACGGCCTTCAGAAGCCCCCGGGATAAGACCCGGCACATCTGCGATGGTGAAGGACTCGTAGCCAACGTTGACTACACCCAGGTTCGGCTGCAGCGTGGTAAATGGATAGTCACCAATCTTCGGCTTAGCAGCGCTCAAGGTGCTAACCAGTGAGGACTTTCCGGCTGACGGGAAGCCCACCAGTCCAACGTCTGCCATGGATTTGAGCTCCAAGACAAGATCCTTGGCCTCACCCGGCTCACCGAGAAGAGCAAAGCCCGGCGCACGGCGGTTCTTGTTCGCCAGCGCTGCGTTACCCAAGCCACCGTAACCGCCTTCAGCAGCGATGAAGCGGGCCCCCTTACCGGTCATGTCCGCCAGCACTTCCCCATCCTCGGTCATCACAACCGTGCCCTCCGGCACTCCGAGAACCAAATCCTCACCACGAGCACCATTGCGGTGGTCACCCGCGCCGGGCTTACCGTTGGCAGCCTTGATGTGGGGATGGAAGTGGAAGTCCATCAGAGTGTGAATCTGCGGGTCGACGACCAGCACAATGTCTCCACCGTGGCCGCCGTTGCCGCCATCGGGACCGCCGAGTGGCTTGAACTTTTCACGCAGCACCGAGTTACAGCCGTGACCACCGTCGCCGGCCTGCAAATGCAGTACGACACGATCTACAAAACGAGACATAAAATCACACACACTTCCGAGCGGAGAGCCATCATCTAGTGCCTGGAGTAATGCCCTAATTTAAGCGAGCCGGTGGGCAGAAGTCTAGGCGGTAACAAAACGCTGCCTCGCAACCTAACAGCGCGAAACAGTACATAAACAACAAAAGAGCCGATTACCTTTCGCAGTGGGAAAGGAATCGGCTCTTCAGCAAGGCAGTTAAACCTGCCTCAAATTCAACGTTGCAGTAATCCTATGTGGACAACCGAGGGTTGTTCCTAGGAGTTATTCTCAACGATGCTGACAATGCGGCGGTTACGGCGGGTACCGAACTCGACTGCGCCTGCCTTCAGAGCGAAGAGAGTGTCGTCGCCGCCACGGCCAACGTTCTCACCCGGGTGGAACGAGGTACCGCGCTGACGAACGAGAATCTCGCCTGCCTTAACCTGCTGGCCGCCGAAGCGCTTCACGCCGAGGCGCTTAGCTTCGGAGTCGCGGCCGTTGCTGGTGCTGGATGCACCCTTCTTAGTAGCCATGATTTTCTCCTAGGGAAAAGCTAAATGGAATTTCGGCGGTTTACTTGGAGACGCCGGTGATCTTCAGAACAGTGAGCGGCTGACGGTGGCCGTAGCGGCGCTTGTAGCCAGTCTTGTTCTTGTAGTGCATGCCGCGGATCTTCGGGCCCTTAGCGGCCTCAACGATCTCTGCGTTAACGGTAACGTTGGCAAGCTTGTCGGCATCCGCAATGACATCTGCGCCATCGACGAGCAGAACCGGGGTGAGAGCCACGGACGAACCCGGCTCACCCTCGATCTTCTCGACCTTGACGAGGTCACCTTCGGCAACCTTGTACTGCTTGCCGCCGGTCTTGACGATCGCGTACATAGGAGGGCTACCCCTTTATCTGAGAAACTCGACTCAAGGAATCTTTGTAATTCCTTGACTGGACAATGGAATTGCGATTAGTTGCGTGTGCAGAACACTTCAGGGACATACCCGAAAGCCAAATCCGAGTAGATTTCCCCGCTCTGGCCGTTTCCTTACCACCAGCGCCTCAAGCACCAGTGGGCATGACCAGATACGCCTACTAATCAGCGACTGGTCAAGAGTAGCGAAAAATCCCCCTAAATTACAAACTGCCCGAGTAAGACCCTGTCCCCCATTGGTTTTCACGGTCTTCCCGGGCAGTTTCCGAAGCCACTTTCCACTCCCTGCTTTAGGGAACGGAAAATAGTCTCCTATCTGGCCTTATTCCAGATTTCCGCTACCTAGTTCTGGCCACTTCGGCGCACCGCACGACGCACGCGGCGACGACGATTGGCCGGTTTCGTCTCCGGCGCCGCAGCACCGCGATTAGCCTGCTTCTGCTCTGGCTTAGTAGCGCGGTTTGAAGCGCCCTGTCGCTGCTTCGGCGCAGTCGCTTCGGCATCGCTTTGCGACGAGACCCTGCGCACCGCCCGACGGCGATTACGGCGAGCTCCCGTGCCCTGGACTGCTACGACCTCAACCCGTGACTTGCCCGAGCGGCGTCCACCGCCACTGCGGTTGGCGCTGCGGTTGCTGTCATCGCGGTTGTCTTTCGCACGATCTCCACCCTTGCTGCCTTCAGCGTCCGCCTTTGGCTTAGTGGACTCGAAGTCCTCGCGACGCGGTGCGCGATCCGAGCGGGAGTTACCGCGCGTCGGACGACGACGGCGTGGAGAACGCTCGAACGCCTCCTTCGCCTCCTCATAGGTCTGGGACTCCTCGGCCACAGCATTACCGGTCTTGTTAGCGTTGCCGCTCTTGCCATCCTTGGCTGGCTCCCTCACATCTGTGGTGGAAGCTGCCTGAGACTCAGCCTGAGGCGCAGTGGTTTCATCCACAGCACTACGACGCACAGCGCGACGACGGCGACGTCGAGCGCTAGCGCTGCTGGAGCGTTCAGCCTCGCCACGGCCTCCACCGGAGCCACCGTTATCGGTGCGCTCGGCACGCTCAGCACGGGTCGGGCGCTCCGAACGCTTGCGACGATCACCATATTCTTCGTCGCGGTCATCAGCGTCGCGTGCAGCCGAATCAACGGCAACATGCTCCGCTACCCTGCGACGCGTAGCCCGACGGCGGCGGCGCTGCCCCTCCTGCGGCATGTAACGGTCATCCGACGGCTCCTCTGGGTCCTTCTCACGGGCTTCCGCAACAGCTGCGGCAGCCAGAGCAGCTAGGTCATTGGAGTTCTCCGATTGCTCAGTACGCTCGCGGCGCTCCTGACGGCCACGGCCGTTCTGTCGCTGCTCATCGTTTCGGCCCTGGCTCTTACGAACCCGGCGACGACGCGGCGGCTTCGGCTCATCGTTCTCAGAAGAGACAATGACAGCTTCGACAGCAGCTGCGACACGCTTGTCGGCTGCGTCCTTATCGCGCTGGTTGGTCTCCGTGTCGTCGTCACGCGTTGCCTTGGAAGAGCCTGCCTGGTCGCCCTGATCGCGGTGCATGGCCAGCGCGGCCGGGTGGTTGGCCGGATTGTGCTCCGAGCGCGACTTGTTGCGGCGCTTGGACTTACCCTGCTCGTCGTTGCGACGGCCATTCTTGTGGCCACGGCCCTGATTGTCCTGCTCAACCGGATCGATGTGGATAATCAGACCGCGGCCATTGCAGCAGCTACACGGCGTGGAGAAGGTCTCCAGCAGGCCTGTGCCCAGACGCTTGCGCGTCATCTGGACGAGGCCGAGCGATGTGACCTCGGAGACCTCGTGACGCGAGCGGTCGCGGCCGAGAGCCTCCTTCAGACGGCGCAGCACCAAATCCTGGTTTTCCGGCAGCACCATGTCGATGAAGTCGACGACAATCATGCCGCCCAGATCCCGCAGACGCATCTGGCGGACGATTTCCTCAGCGGCCTCCAGGTTGTTGCGAGTGACCGTCTCTTCCAGGTTTCCGCCAGCGCCGGTGAACTTACCGGTGTTGACGTCGATGACCGTCATGGCCTCGGTGCGGTCGATGACCAGCGTGCCGCCCGAAGGCAGCCAGACCTTGCGGTCGAGTGCCTTGGCCAGCTGCTCATCGATACGGAAGTGCTCGAAGACATCGGCGCCGCCGTGCTCCTTGGCGAAGTAGCGCTGCAGTCGCGGCTCCAGCTCCGGTGCCAGGTCGCCGATGTAGTCCGTCACTGTGTTCCACGGGCGATCGCCCTCCACCACGAGGCGCGAGAAATCCTCGTTGAAGACGTCGCGGACGACCTTGACCAGCATGTCCGGCTCTTCGTACAGCGCGATTGGCTTTGCTCCGCGCTTGGCCTTCGCCGCCTCGGAGGCTTCCCAGATCTCCTGCCACTGCGACTCCAGGCGCTTAATGTCGGCCTCGATGGCCTCCTTGGACACGCCCTCGGCAGCGGTGCGGATAATCGTGCCCGAGCCCTCCGGCGTAACCTCGCTCAGAATCGACTTCAGGCGCTTGCGCTCCGGCTCCGGCAGCTTGCGGGAAATGCCCGCGCTACGGCCGCCCGGCACGTACACCAGGAATCGACCAGCCATCGAAATGTGGGTGGTCAGACGCGCACCTTTGTGACCAATCGGGTCCTTGGACACCTGGACCAAAATCTGGTCGCCGGCCTTCAGCGCATGTTCAATCTTGCGCGAACGCGACTTCGTGCCCAGCAGCTTCCAGTTCAGGTCACCTACGTAAATGACACCGTTGCGGTCGGTTCCGATATCGATGAACGCCGCTTCCATGCTGGGCAGGACGTTCTGCACGCGACCGAGGTAGATATTGCCGATCTGCGTGGTCTGCGTGTCAGAGGTAACGAAGTGCTCGACCAGCAGGTCGTCTTCCAACACACCCACCTCAGTGACAATGCCCGCGTGGTCATGGCGCTTGCGCTCACGCACCACCATCGTGCGCTCCACCGACTCACGGCGAGCCAGGAATTCCGCCTCCGAGATTACGTGGCGCTTGCGCGATTCCTCACGACGCTCGATACGGCGACGTCGCTGCGCCTCCAGGCGAGTCGATCCCTTAATCGCCTGCGGTTCCTCGACCTCTTCGCGGGTTTCCTCTTCCTCGCGCTCTGTGTTTTCGGTGGTCTTCTCCGCCTGTTGCGCGTCATCATTACGACGCCCACGTCCACGACGGCGACGACGCGGGCGCGGCTGACGCTCCGTTTCGCTTGACGACGAGCCGTCCTGCCCCTCCCCCGCGTTGTCATCGGTGCCCTGGTTGGAGGCCCCGTTGTCAGCTGAAGCTGCATCCTCGGTGGCCGAATTCTTGGCCGTAGCCGGGACAGCCTGCGGCGCCAGGAAGATAGGCGCAAACGCGGTCTGCTCTTCCGCAACCGGCGGCTCCGGGACTACCGGCGGCTCGATGTCCTGCAGGGCTTCGCTCTGAGTTGCCTGCGTATCCTGCGGCTCTTGCGTTTTCTGCGGCTCTTGCGCTTCCTGAATTTCCTCTGCTGCTGGAGCGCTGGTCGTGCGGACCGCACGGCGAACTCGGCGACCACGACGTGTGGTCGCTGCAGCGCTCTTTGCAGCAGGTGCTTCGGCAGGCGCTTCCTCAGCGGAGGTTTTCTCGTCGGTCTCGGCTACGGCGTCGGCAGCATTCTTATCGGAAGCATTCTTATCTGCAGCCTTCTTCGGCGACGACTGAACGACAGCCTCAACAGCTTCCTCGACGACCGAGTTCGAGTCCTTCTGCTCGTCCTTCGCAGCGGTTTCTTCCGGAGCGCCAGCGGTCTTCTTCACAGCCCGCTTACGCGTTGCTCGCTTCTTAGTCGTGCTCTTCTTCTCTGCGCTCTGCTTCTCTTCAGCCTGCTTCTCTGCGCTCTGCTTTGCCGAGGATTTTCTAGCCGAGGCCTTCTTGGTGTCCTTCTTCGCAGCCGACTTCTTGCTGTTCTTCTTAGCAGCTGGCTTCTTCTCGGACTTAGCTGCGGTTTGCTCGTCCGACTTCTCATCCGCCGCGTTCGGCTTACCTGCCGACTGCTTTTCCTTCGCGGCCGGCTCTTCGCCGGTTGGCTTGGTCGCAGCAGCCCCGTCGTCAAGCGAGGCATCCTCTGGATGATCGCCGATGAAATTCAGCACTGCGTCGAGCTGATTTTGATTAATGGTGGACGCAGCGGACTTTACGACGATCCCCGCGTGCCCCAGTGCTTCGATGGTTTCCTTCGAGGTCAACCCCAAGCTCTTGGCCAGGTGGTGGACTCGGGTTTTCAGAGCCGCTGACTCACGATTAAATTCGCGTGCCTTAGCGACAACATCCTGGCTGAAATTTGCCACTGTATTTGTTTCTCCTTGACACCCCACCACGCAAAACCCGACAACAGGAAGCACACTCTTTGTCATTCCATGTGCGCCTACATCCGTTGTGGCCTTGGAAACCAGGCGGAGCAACGATGTTGCGACAGCCACTTCATTTGCGCCAAATACGCAGATAGAGGGCCGAAAACGATGAACAATTATGAAAGTCTTATTGGCAGGCCTTCCGGCTGACTCAGGGATTCAGCGATCACATGCGGAATGTTTCATCCACCGGAGCGAACTCCCGGGCACTACTGCTGCTGTCCATTGTCGCACATATCGAGCAGGTGGCGCGCACCGACATTGGTGGCGGCGGGCCAATCCGAGTTACTGACTGCGTTTATGACAAAAATGGCCTGAAAAATTGCCGGAAAGTGTCATAAACTCCTACAGTTTCACATTTGCAGCCCGTGCCCGCATTCACATTTGCAGCCCGCTGAAGGGCCGCCCCACGGTCGTCGACAAGCAAAAAGCGCCGAACCGGCAAACAATTGCTTGCTCAGTTCGGCGCCAGTTCAACGCTCACGGGTCAATGCTGAACCGTCAACGTTTAGAGGTTCGGGAACCAAATACCAATCTCGCGCTCAGCGGACTCCGGGGAATCGGAACCGTGAACAACGTTGTTAGCAACCTCAAGTGCGAAGTCACCGCGGATGGAGCCCGGAGTTGCGGCCTCAACCGGGTTAGTGCCGCCAGCGAGCTGACGCCAAGCAGCGATTGCGTTCGGGCCCTCGATAACACCAGCGACCAGCGGTGCAGAGGTGATGAAATCAACCAGCTCACCAAAGAACGGCTTATCGACGTGCTCTGCGTAGTGCTCCTTCGCAGTTGCCTCGTCAGCAACACGGAGGTCAAGCGCGACCAGCTTCAGGCCCTTACGCTCAATGCGGGAGATAACTTCGCCGACCAGACCGCGGGAAACGCCGTCCGGCTTGATCAGAATAAGAGTACGTTCAGTCATGGTGAGCATCATACTATGACAAACCCCGCTGCACCGGAGTGGTGGTGCAGCGGGGTGAAAGTCGCGACTACGAGCGCGGGAGATCTACGAGTGCTGGGTGGTCAACAGACCGCGCTCCATACGCTGGATGAGGTTCTTCCGCAGGTGCAGAATGTAGGCCCACACTAGTGCGAAGAAGATACCCACCACGCCCATCGACACGTGTGTGAAAATAGCCAGCACACCAAAGACCTGCAGTACAATGTTGGCCTTCAGCGCCCAGGGCTGCTTCTGCAGGAAAGCCATCGCAATCAGAGCCAGGCCCAGGATGGTGATGTACGTAACCGAGAAGGTCTGGTTAATCTGACCGTCGGGAATGCGCGTGACCACAGTCAGACCAAGCAGCACCGAGATAGCCTGCATGATCAGCGTGCCGGACATAACACCGCGCAGACCCTTCAGCGGGTCCTTAGCCGGATCGTGTCCCGCACCGAGCGGGCCATACTTGCCGCCCTCACTCAGGTCACGCCCCTCGCGGTAAGCGCGCAGGGCCTCGCGGTCGGCAGCGGTGTAATCCTCCGCGCCGTTGCCCTGTGACTGGCTCGCCTGAGATTCGCTCATTGCGGGTCCTTTCCAAATAGTGTCCGGGCCTCGCCCGCGGTGACAACAGATCCAGTGACGATCACACCGGAACCAGAGACAATACCGTCTCCGGTGTCGGTTTCCTCAGCCAGCGCGACAGCCAGCTCAACGGCGGACGGCAGAGTTGAAACGCGATGCACGCGCTCCTCGCCGAAAATCTCCTCCGCAAGGTCAGCCAGGTCGTCGTAGTGCAGCGCACGCGGCGAGGTGTTCTGGGTAATAACCACTTCTTCGAAGTAGGGCTCCAGCTCAACCAGCAGCCCACGAGCATCCTTCTCCCCCAGCACCGACAGCACGCCGATGACACGGCGGAAGTCGAACTCAGCGGAGAGGGCTTCACGCAACGCACGGGCACCGTGAGGATTGTGGGCGGCATCGATGAACACCGTCGGGGTCGAGCGCACGCGCTCCAGGCGGCCGGGCGATGCGACCGTCGCAAAGCCTTCGCGAACCGCATCAATGTTGAGCGGACGCCCCGGGCCTGCGCCGAAGAACGCCTCCACCGCAGCCAGTGCTGTGGCTGCGTTACGCGCCTGATGCGGACCGTGCAGCGGCAGATGGATGTCGTCATACTCGCCTGCCAGGCCCTTGAGCGTCAGGTTCTGCCCGCCGACCGCCAGCTGATGACTGACAACGCCGTACTCCACCCCAGCGCGGGCAACGGAGGCATCCATTTCCACGGCACGTCGCAAAACGACGTCCATTGCTTCCGGTTCCTGCTCGCCGACAATGGCGACATTGTCCGGTGGCGTGAGCAAGTCGTCCTTGTTCCACCGCGACTTGATGATGCCGGCCTTCTCAGCAGCGATTTCAGCCAAGGTATCGCCAAGGTACTCCGTGTGATCGAGACCGATTGGGCAGATGACTGCCACGTCGGCCTCCACCACGTTGGTCGCATCCCATGTGCCGCCCATACCGACTTCCACCACGGCAACATCGACAGGAGCGTCGGCGAAGGCAGCGTAGGCCATCGCCGTGAGAACCTCGAACTTGCTCATCTGTGGGCCGCCCTTTTCGGCTGACTTGGCGTCAACCATTTCCACGTAGGGCTGAATCTCGCGCCAGATGCGCACGTAATCGCGTGGATGAATGGGCTGGCCATCGATGGCGATGCGCTCGGTAACCAGCTGCAGATGCGGACTGGTAGTGCGGCCGGTGCGGCGACCGAGAGCGCGCACCAGCGACTCAATCATGCGCACAGTGGAAGTCTTGCCATTCGTGCCGGCAACGTGAATGACCGGAGTGGCACGCTCGGGATGGCCAAGGATGTCCATCAACAGCTCGATCCGCTCGAGCGACGGGTCAATCTTGGTCTCCGGCCAGCGCTGATCCAGCTCGGCTTCCACCTCTGCGAGCTCGCGCAGCTCCTCTGCGGTGGCCTCCAGCGGAGCCGGCTTGTTGACTGGGCGATCCACATCCACCGGCAGGCTCAGACCTTCCTCGGACACGGAGACCTCACCGAGGCGCATGTCATCGGGCATGCGGTCATCAGCCATCACACCGGCGATTTCGCGAGGTTCGAGGTCCTCGACGATCTGGGAGTCAGCCGGATCGAATTCGAATTCAGGCGCTGCGGTGAACTCTTCTCGCACCGCAGACTCTTCCTGCGTCACCGAATCGTCCTCGCCGCCAAGATTCAAACGAATCTCGCCTGCGGCCTCATCACGTGGTTCAGCATCCCGTGGATCGGTCATGCCTGCGGAAGTCCCTCCAAACGAGCCTTAATACGGTCAATCTCCTCCAGTGCGAACTGGTGGCGAGTCTTAATCTTCTCCACGACCTGCTCCGGAGCCTTGGACAGGAAGGCCTCGTTGCCGAGCTTCTTCTCGGTGCCGGCCAGTTCCTTCTCTGCCTTGGCCAGGTCCTTTTCCAGGCGCTTGCGTTCAGCGGCCACGTCAACGGTGCCGGAGGTATCCAGCTCGATCAGGACAGTGGCCTGAGACAGGCGCACCTCAATGGAAGCGGTAGCGGTGAATCCATCCTCCGGTGCCTCAGCACGAGCCAGCGAACGAATCATCTCTTCCTGCGCAGTCAGATCAGCATCCGCCAGGTTCATGCGTGCCGGCACGCGCTGTGACGGCTTCACGCCCTGGTCATTGCGGAAACGACGCAGCTCGGTGACCAACTTCTGGGCATCGGCAATACGACGTGCGGCAACCTCGTCGACAGCAGCGCCGTCGGTGGTCATGGTGGCATCCGGCCAGGCGGAAATAACCAGAGAGTCCTCGAAGCCCTCCGCGCCGTCGGTAAGCGCCTTCCACAGCGTCTCCGTGACGAACGGCATGGACGGGTGCAGCAGACGCAGCAGCGTATCCAGCACGCGGCCTAGAACCAGACGAGTGGAGGCGGCGCGGGCGGCCTGCTCCTCGGTCATGGTCTCGCCGTCGTCCAGGCGTGGGAAGTCAACCTTGGTCATCTCCAGGTACCAGTCACAGACCTCGTCCCATGCGAAGTGGTAGAGGGCCTCGTTGGCCTTGGAGAACTCGTACTTATCCAGCGCAGAGTCGACTTCGGCGCGGACCTGTTCCAGGCGGTCCAAGATCCAGCGGTCGGTGTCGGTGAGCTGGTCACGGTCCGGCAGCTCGCCCACGTGGGCACCGTTCATCAGCGCAAAGCGGGTGGCGTTGAACAGCTTGGTAGCGAAGTTACGGGAGCTCTGTGCGGCGTCGTTACCGACCGGCAGGTCAGAGCCCGGGTTAGCGCCACGAGCCAGCGTGAAGCGAAGTGCGTCCGCACCGTAGTCGCGGACCCAGTCCAGCGGGTCAATGCCGTTGCCGAGAGACTTCGACATCTTGCGGCCCTGCTCATCGCGGACCAGACCGTGCAGGAAGACATCCTTGAACGGCACCTGCGGACGACCGTCACGGCCCTTACCCAGCGGTGAATCAGGCAGGGTGGCAGCAAAGGTCGAGAACATCATCATGCGCGCGACCCAGAAGAACAGAATGTCGTAGCCGGTGACCAGCACGGATGTCGGGTAGAACTTCTCCAGCTCTGGGGTGGCTTCCGGCCAGCCCATCGTGGAAAACGGCCACAGCGCAGAGGAGAACCAGGTATCCAGCACGTCCGGATCCTGCGTCCAGCCCTCGCCCGTCGGGACCTCATCATCCGGGCCGACACAGACGACCTCGCCATTCGGGCCGTACCAGATCGGGATGCGGTGGCCCCACCACAGCTGGCGGGAGATACACCAGTCGTGCATGTCATCGACCCAGTCGAACCAGCGCGGCTTCTGCGAAGCCGGGTGAATAACCGTGTCGCCCTCGCGAACAGCATCGCCGGACATCTTGGCCAGCTCATCGACCTTAACGAACCACTGCAGGCTCAGCAGCGGCTCAATCGGCTCACCCGAGCGTTCCGAGTGACCGACGGAGTGAACGTACGGGCGGACCTCCTTGACGATGCGCCCCTGCTCACGCAGCGCCTCCGTCAGCGCAGTACGGGCTTCAGCGCGATCCATGCCGTCGAAACGCGTGCCAGTGTTGAAGATACGGCCAGTGGTGTCGATGACCTCCGGCATATCCAGGTCGTGGCGCTGGCCCATGGCGAAGTCATTCGGATCGTGCGCCGGCGTGATCTTCACCGCGCCAGTACCGAACTCGCGATCCACGTAATCATCGGCGATGACCTGAATCTTCAGGTCCTCGCGGAACGGGTGGTCCAGAACCTTGCCCACCAGGTGCGTGTAGCGCTCATCCTCCGGGTGCACGGCAATTGCCACGTCACCCAGCATCGTCTCCACACGAGTCGTCGCCACAACAATGGAGTCTTCCCCATCGCCGTAGCGGAAGGACACGAGCTCGCCTTCAGCGTCCTCGTACTTGACCTCAATATCCGAGATTGCAGTCTGCAGCACCGGTGACCAGTTGACCATGCGCTTGGCGCGGTAGATCAGGCCGCGGTCAAACAGTTCCTTAAAAATCGTCTGAACCGCACGGGACAGGCCCTCGTCCAGAGTGAAGCGCTCACGGGACCAATCCAGGGAGTCACCAATCTGGCGCATCTGGTTGCCGATGCGTCCGCCGTAATCGTGCTTCCACTCCCAGACCTTCTCCACGAATTCCTCGCGGCCGTAATCAAAGCGGTCCTTGCCTTCGGACTCCTTCAGCATCGCCTCGACCTTGGTCTGCGTTGCGATACCCGCGTGGTCCATACCCGGCAGCCACAGCACCTCGTAGCCCTGCATGCGCTTACGTCGCACCAGCGCATCCATCAAAGTGTGGTCCAGTGCGTGGCCCATGTGCAGCTGACCCGTCACGTTCGGCGGGGGCAGCACAATAGAGTAAGCCGGCTTGGAGCTAGACGGATCAGCCTTGAAATAACCGGCGTCTACCCAGCCCTGGTACAGGTCCGACTCCACGTCAGCCGGGTTCCACGACTTGGGCAACTTATCTGCTCTGTTTAGGTCCACGTTGTTCTCAGTCACGCGTCACATCTTAGCGCCTTGCCCGGATTTGGTTTTCCAGGGGCTTTACGACGGCCCTTGCGCCCCACCCATATCTGCCATCGGCGACTTATACACCGCCTAATTCAAGCCTTACTCTCGCTCCAAGCCAAACCGCGATTACCGCGCAAAATAAAAGCGCTCTCTTGTGAAATCATCACAAGAGAGCGCCTCTAAACGGCCGTTGAACAGCTCTTAGACCAGCAGGTCCTTAACAGCCTCGCGCTCTTCGCGCAGTGCCTTGACGTTGCGCTCGATGCCAGCGCGCTGAACCTCGGAAAGATCCAGGCCCTCAACGCGAACCCACTCGCCGTCCTTGGCGTAGCACGGAACACCAGCGACCAGGCCCTCGTCGATGCCGTAGGAGCCATCGGACGGAAGGGCGACAGAGACCCACTCGCCCTCTGGGGTACCCGTGACCCAGTCACGCATGTGGTCAACTGCGGCAGCGGCAGCGGAAGCTGCGGAGGAGGAACCACGGACCTCGATGATTTCTGCGCCACGCTTGGCGACACGCGGAATGAAGTCCTGCTCGACCCATGCAGCGTCCACCTTGTCGGAGACCTTCTCGCCTGCAATGGTGGCGTAGGTGATGTCCGGGAACTGGTCTGCGGAGTGGTTACCCCAGACAATCATGTTCTTGATCTCAGTGGTCGGAACACCAATCTTTTCCGACAGCTGAGACAGGGAACGGTTGTGGTCCAGGCGCATCATGGCGGTGAAGCGCTCTGCCGGGATGTCCTTAGCGTGGGACGCGGCAATCATGGTGTTGGTGTTGGCCGGGTTGCCGACAACCAGGACCTTGATGTCGTCTGCTGCATGATCGTTCAGTGCGGCACCCTGCGGGCCGAAGATCTTGCCGTTGGCGCCCAGCAGTGCGGAGCGCTCCTCGCCCTTGCCGCGCGGCTTTGCACCGACCAGGAAGGCGGCGTTAGCACCGTCGAATGCCTTGGCCGGATCATCGGTGATGTTGATGCCAGTCAGAAGCGGGAAGGCGGAGTCAAACAGCTCCATGGCGACGCCTTCGGTGGCGTGCAGCGCCGGAGTGATCTCCAGCAGGTTCAACTCAACCGGGGTCTCAGGGCCGAAAACCGAACCGCTGGCAATGCGGAAGAGCAGGGAGTAAGCGATCTGTCCGGCGGCGCCGGTAACTGCAACCTTTACGGGAGTCTTGTTCACTTCAGGCCTTTCTCGAGAGAGAATCAATTCGCTGCCCACTCTAATGCGACTACAGAATTGGCGCAGACGGGGGCGACGGGCTCAGGCCAATTCTGAAAAACGGATAGCATTAGGCATGACTTACGGTCATGTACTCATTTCACTAGAAAGAAGTCCGCGACCGAGCAAATTCACCCCCGTTAGATAGCCAAAACCCCGTAGTCGCCCTCTAGTCCAAGCAAAGGATTTTCATGAAGTCTCCAGGCTCCTCTGATGCAATCCCCCATGCAGTCTTGGTGGCAGCACTTCAAGAATTCACCGCAAAGGGGTATGCAGATGCCCGTTTGGATGCCATTGCTGCCGCCTCTGGTGTCTCCAAGCGCATGCTTCACTACCACTGTGGTGACAAGTTGGGACTCTACAGGGCGACGTGGGCACATGTGCTGGAGACCGTAAGGCCTGACGACGACGACCTGCGTCCGCACTCCAATGTGCCGGTGGAAGCCCTGCAGCATGTGGTCGGCGTTATCTACGACTACTTCTCGGCGAACCCGCTCGCCGTGCGGTTTATCATCCAGGAAAACCTACATCCGGTCCTGCCGCTAGAAGGCGTGACTGGGCTTGGTGGTCAGAGCCCTATTGTGTTGGAGTTTGACCGCATCTTGTTGCTCGGCCGCGATTACGGTGCATTCCGCACTGATATTTCCGCACTTGATCTTTATATTCTCGTGCTGTCGCTGGCTACCTTCCCCACCCTGCACCAGCGGACTTTTGAAAACCTCTACGGCATTGAAATGCAATCGACAGTGCTGTCGGACAAGCTGCGTGAGTTTGCTCAGGACACTGTGACCAGCTTGTTGACGGCCTCGCCTCGCAACGAACCGGGCAGCTCGTACACTTCCCTGCTGGCCTCCCATGGCGCGAACTCGTCCGCGCTTGGCGCAGAGGTCTACGGCGATCAGCCCAACCCAGAGACTCAGGACTTGACCACTGACGATGCCCCGGATTACCGCGACATCTACGGCATGGACGACTAGGGCTCCATACAGACATCAAAAACCCGGTTAGAGCGGCTACTCTAACCGGGTTTTAGCTACCTTTACGCAGTCTTCTTATCCTCGCTGCGTTCAACGAGTTCCGGCGCTGCACCGTCCGTGATGCATTCCTTGTGGACAATGACCTCCGCAACGTCGTCACGCTCTGGTACCTCGAACATTACGGGAACCAAGATTTCTTCCATGATGCCGCGCAGACCACGGGCGCCGGTATTGCGGCTAATCGCCTTGGCAGCAATGGCGCGCAGTGCCTCATCGTCGATGGTGAGACGCACACCGTCCATGTCGAACAGGTGCTGGTACTGGCGGACCAGAGAGTTCTTCGGCTCGGTGAGCACACGAACCAGCGCGTCCTCATCGAGGTTGGTGACCGATGCGATAACGGGCAGGCGGCCAATGAACTCAGGAATCAGGCCGAATCGAACGAGGTCCTCCGGCAGCACGTCGCGGAATGGATCTTTCATGTCCTCGTCGTTAGCCGAGGTGACATCTGCGCCGAAGCCCAGGCCCTTCTTGCCGACGCGCTCCTGAACGACCTTTTCCAGACCGGCAAACGCACCCGCGACGATGAACAGGACGTTGGAGGTGTCGAACTGAATGAACTCCTGGTTCGGCAGCTTGCGCCCACCCTGCGGGGGCACGGCGGCTACGGTTCCCTCGAGAATCTTCAGCAGCGCCTGCTGCACACCTTCACCGGAGACATCGCGGGTGATGGAGGTGTTCTCGGACTTGCGCGAAATCTTGTCAATTTCATCGACGTAAATGATGCCGCGCTGTGCCTTCTCGACGTCGAAATCAGTAGCCTGCAGCAGCTTCAGCAGGATGTTCTCCACGTCCTCACCGACATAGCCGGCCTCGGTCAGGCTGGTGGCGTCAGCGATCGCGAACGGCACATCCAGCTTGCGAGCCAGTGTCTGCGCGAGGTAAGTCTTGCCGCAGCCAGTCGGCCCCAGCAAGAGGATGTTCGACTTCTGCAGCTCGACGTCGTTGTCCGACTTGGTCTCCGCAGCACGAAGGCGCTTGTAGTGGTTGTAGACCGCGACGGCCAGCGTGCGCTTAGCCATGTCCTGGCCGATGACGTACTCATCGAGGAAGTCTCGAATTTCCATCGGCCGCGGCAGGCGGTCGTCGTTGCCAGTTGCCTCGCCGCCGGTGTTGAGCTCCTCTTCGATGATCTCGTTGCAGAGCTCGATGCACTCATTACAGATGTACACACCAGGTCCGGCAATCAGCTTCTTGACCTGCTTCTGACTCTTTCCACAGAAAGAGCACTTCAGCAAATCCGCACTTTCTTGCATACGCGCCATGAGGCTCCCGCCGCCGCCTTTCCGCTTCGTTGCCAATAATTGCTTCAGACCAGCCTACCGTGAGAGTGCGCAATTACCGGCTTCCACGCCAGGGCGAGGCGAATTTCACGCAATCTCGCTCGGCGCTTTACGACGGCCAGTGCACAGCACTCCAGAGAGACCATGTCCCCTTTTAAGCGTTGTGCTTGCGGTACTCGAAGACCTGGTCGATGATGCCGTACTCGACGGCCTCTTCGGCGGTCAGGATCTTGTCACGATCGGTGTCCTTGCGGATCTGCTCTGCAGTGCGACCGGAGTGGCGAGCCAGAGTCTCCTCCATCAGCTTGCGCATGCGCTCGATCTCGTTCGCCTGAATCTCCAGGTCGGAAACCTGGCCCTGGATACCCTGGGTGGCCGGCTGGTGAATGAGCACGCGCGCATTCGGCAGAGCTGCACGCTTACCCGGTGCACCCGCAGCGAGCAGGACGGCTGCCGCGGAAGCAGCCTGGCCCAGGCACACCGTCTGCACGTCGGGACGCACGTACTGCATCGTGTCGTAGATGGCCATCAGCGACGTGAAGGAGCCACCTGGGGAGTTGATGTACATCGTGATGTCACGATCCGGGTCCAGCCCCTCGAGCACCAGCAGCTGCGCCATGATGTCGTTAGCGGCGGTGTCGTCGACCTGGGAGCCGAGGAAGATAATGCGCTCTTCGAAGAGCTTGTTGTATGGGTTGGATTCCTTAGCACCAAAGCTGGAGTGCTCCACGAAAGAAGGAAGCACGTAGCGCGACTGCGGCATCTGCATATTGTTCATCTCCATGTTGATTAAATCGCCTCTAATTATTCGCTACTGTCCGCTTTTAGCGTGCAGTGTCCTTGAGGGCGGTTACGACGTGGTCAACCAGGCCGTATTCCTTAGCCTCAGCCGCGGTGAACCAGCGGTCGCGGTCCGAGTCTTCCTCAATGCGCTCGACCGGCTGACCGGTGTGCTGCGCAATCAGGCGAGCCATCTCCTTCTTGGTGGCAGCGAACTGCTCAGCCTGAATGGTGATGTCGGATGCGGTTCCGCCGATACCTGCAGATGGCTGGTGCATCATAATGCGGGCGTGCGGCAGCGCGTAACGCTTGCCCTTAGCACCTGCGGCGAGCAGGAACTGGCCCATGGAAGCTGCCAAGCCCATGCCGTAGGTAGCCACGTCGCACGGAACGAACTGCATGGTGTCGTAAATGGCCATGCCAGCGGTGACGGAGCCGCCCGGGGAGTTGATGTACAGCGAGATATCCGCCTCCGGGTCCTCGGCTGCCAGGAGCAGCATCTGACCGCAGAGCTTGTTGGCAATCTCGTCGTCGACCTGCTCACCCAGCCAAATAATGCGCTCCTTGAGCAGCTTGTCGAAAACCGTGTTCGTCGACATCTGGGCGTTATCGCTCATCTGTGTACTCCTTTTTCGTACGTGTGCGAGTTTTGTCGTTCATTAGAGGGTAACGAAAAGGGCCGCCCCTTTGTTTCGGGAACGGCCCTTGTTCGCTATAAGCGTTGCGTCATGTCGAACGCGCCGCGCTAATTGCGGGGCTTACTCAGCGGAGGTGTCCTCAGCCTTGTCGGACTCAGCCTTCTCAGCCTCCGGCTCGACCTCACCGAAGTACTCGTTCAGGTCGATTTCGTTGCCCTCGGTGTCCTTGGCGGAAGCCTTCAGGATCGAGGTAGCCAGAGCCTTGCCGCGGCGAACGTCTGCGAACAGGTTGCCGAGCTGGCCGGACTGCTGAATCTGCTGGATGAACTGGTTCGGGTCCATGCCGTAAGACTGAGCAGTGAACAGGATGTGGTCGGTGAGTTCCTGCTGGGAAACATCCGGCTGGATCTCTTCAGCCAGTGCGTCCAGGAACAGCTGGGTGCGAACAGCTTCCTCAGCGGACTTCTTGGAGTCCTCGTCGAACTGCTCACGAGTGGTGCCCTGGGCCTCCAGCATGGAGTTCAGAACCTTCTCGTCGCCGCCGAACTGACCCAGCAGCTGCTGCAGCTGGCCCTCGACCTGCTCCTTGACAACACCCTCCGGAAGAGCGATTGTGGTCTGCTCCATTGCGGCAGCCAGGACCTTGTCGCGGACCTGCTGAGCCTGTTCGCCCTTCTTGGTGTTCTCGACCTGGCGTGCCAGGTCTTCCTTCAGCTCCTCGATGGTGTCGAACTCGGAAGCCATCTGAGCGAAGTCGTCGTCAGCTTCCGGCAGCTCGCGGACCTTGACGGACTGAACGGTAACGGTGACCTGAGCGTCCTCGCCCTCGTGCTCGCCAGCAACCAGCTTGGTGGTGAATTCCTTGGACTCGCCCTGGGACAGGCCAACAACAGCCTCATCCAGGCCGTCAATCAGATCGTCGGAGCCAACCTGGTAGGACAGTCCCTCGGTGGAAGCCTCTTCCAGCTCTTCACCGTCGATAGTGGCGGACAGGTCGATGGAGACGAAGTCATCCTTCTCAACTGCGCGCTCAACGCCGGTCAGGGTGCCGAAACGAGCGAGCAGGTTCTGCAGCTCAGCCTCAACAGCTTCGTCGTCGGCGACCAGCGGGTCAACCTCAACTGCGATGTCCTCGAACTTCGGCAGCTCAATCTCCGGACGGACGTCGACCTCAGCGGTGAACTCAACGAGCTCGCCGTCTTCCAGCTTGGTGATGTCGACCTCAGGCTGACCGATAACCTTCAGGTCCTCCTCGCGAACGACCTCGTCGTAGCGGGACGGGACCATGTCGTTGAGCACCTGCTCCAGGATCGGGCCGCGGCCGAAGCGGGCCTCAATCAGCTTTGCCGGTGCCTTGCCCTTACGGAAGCCCGGAATCTGGACCTGCTGAGCCAGTGCCTTGTAGGCGTTGTCGAACTCTGGCTTCAGCTCGTCAAACGGGACCTCGACGGTAATCTTCACTCGGGTCTCATTGAGCTTCTCAACGGAAGACTTCACTGGTGCACTCTCCTGCAACTCGATGATTAATTCATAGACCACGGGAGTGCCCGTGATACTGGTCGGGGTAGCGGGATTTGAACCCACGGCCTTCCGCTCCCAAAGCGGACGCGCTACCAAGCTGCGCCATACCCCGTATGCGCCATTCGAAACCTAGCAGAAACCCCTTTGGAGCATCTGCACCGGGGCCCTCATAGGCGCGAAATCGCGTTTCCACAACGGACCCGTATAGATTTACCTGACGATTAATGAAATCACAAAACCACGCGTTCAACCAGGCTAATGCTCTGTCTGAAAACGCTTTACGACGCTATCGAGAGCCAACCTGCCAACTACTACCGGTTTCATGAAAACCATGCATATCACAGGGCGTTTGCATCACCTCGGCACTGCTTTTGGCGGCCTCGTTTACTGCAAACACTCCATTCGTCGGCCGACTCCCCAAAGAAGCCTCTCAAACGACTGCCCCTTTGTTGAGTCGTGTGACAGTGTAATCAACGGCTATACGCCTGTTTCACATACCCCACGTTGCTTTAGCTTCATTTTCTGTTTTTCCCGGCCACAGCCACTTTTCTTTAAAGCCTTCGAGAAAAACCTGGCATCGATTTTTGTATGTGCGCATTAACGGGTTAATATGCCTTGTACCAAGACACGGCCTGGTGGAGACGATTGAGCGTCTAAGCCGGATTTCTGTCTATGGGGATGTCGTATAGTGGCTAATACCTCAGCCTTCCAAGCTGAAGACGCGGGTTCGATTCCCGTCATCCCCTCCACGTAACCGGGAGCATTGCTCCCGGTTTTTGTTTTTCCGAGCCGATGTCCGGGACCAGAAATTCTTCTGTCCTCTGTTCAGGATCCAGTGCCGCGGGTACTCTGGGCACCATGAAGCCCACCATTATCGATGCCGATACTGGACACGAACTATGGACCGCGGTCGAATGCGCTGCTTTTTCCGGCACCGCACGTGGCACTTTCACCAGCTACGCTGGCCGCAAGAAGGCTCCCGAGCCCGTCGCGAAGCTTCATGGGTTGACCCTGTGGGATTCCGAAGAAGTTCGCGCATGGCACGCCAATCGAAAGAGCCGCACCAAGCGCACCGACTCCGCCGAGTCATAGATACCTACCCATACCCAATCTTTTCCTGGTTCCCGAGCTGCCTCTGCCGCACAGAGATGTCAGCTCGGGAACTTTTTGCGCTCTACGTGCGTTATTTCAAGTAATTACTAGCAATACTCGCAATTTCCTTTTGGAGGCCTAGCCCATGGGGGCTTTAATCCTGATCGCTATCACCGTCGGCGGTGCGATTATCATCGCGTCGATGGCTCAAAACCGCTCTAACAGGGCTTTTGATGCCCGCCAGAACAATCAATTGGAAGACGCCGTCGCAGACGCCCGCCGTTGGATTGAGCGGCTGGGCTCACAGGTGCTGAATCTCGCTGGCACCGATTCGGCTTCCACGCAGGCTCTTGCCGACGCATCCGAGCGTTACAACGCCGCTTCCTCGCAGATTTCTACTGCTCGGACCCCGGCACAGGCCCGAATGGCGCGCGAATCGGCGCTGGAGGGCCTGCACTATATCAATGCTGCTCGCGAAATTATGGGCCTGCCGGCGGGGCCGACACTGCCACCGCTGGAGGGGCAGAAGGCCGCTGGTTCTGTGACCGAAACTCGCACCATTGAGCACGAAGGCCACTCGGTTACCGCCTCGCCATACGCCACCCCGGAAACTCCGAACTACTACCCCGGCGGCCGTGTCGCTGGCCGTCCGGTTCCAGCCGGTTGGTACTCCGAGCCCTGGTGGAAGTCCGCGCTCCGCACCGGTGTCTGGACCGCTGGCTCGATGCTGCTGTTCTCTACTCTCTTCCACGGTATGGCCGGTGTTGCCTACGACGCTGATGAGTTCGCCAGCGGCATGGGCACCGGTGCTGACGACTTCGGCGGCACCGAGGACTTTGGTTCCGATGACTTCGGTGGAGGCGACTTCGGTGGCGGCGCTGCCGATGCTGGTGACGCAGGCGACGGCGGTGGCTTCTTCGACGGCCTCTTCGGCGGCGACGGTGGCAACGACGGTGGCGGATTCTTCGACGGCGGATTCGACGGTTTCGATATTTAGAAGAAGCCCGGCGCCGCTATTTCGCTCAATTCGCAAAAGGGTCGACAGTGGCGTCTGTCTGGGGCCGATACTCAATTTTTCTGGTGGCCAATCGACCAGCTTCCTCGCCAAGGATGCTGCTAATTAAAGCAACAGCCATATCCATACCTGCTGCGACCCCTGATGAGCTCCACCGATTACCGTCTTCGACCCATCGGGCTTCTTTCACCCACATCACTTCGTTTCCGAATGAGGTGGCCCAATCAAAAGCCAACTTATTACTAGTTGCCCGCTTTCCTTCAAGTAGCCCAGCCGCAGCAAGCAGCGCCGAACCCGTGCAGACCGACGCCACTAACCGCGCCTGGGATCCGATGCGCTTAAGCCACTCCAAAAACTCTGCATCTTCAACTAGTGTTCTGCTCCCTGCTCCACCGGGCACCAGGAGAATATCGACTGCCTCAAGTTCAGCGATGCAGCGCGTGGCGATAACCTCCGTCCCCTGAGCGCTGGTTATCGGACCGGCAATGTTGGCGACATACTCGACCTCAATCTCTGGGACATGGCCAAAAAGGCCAACCGGTCCAAATACGTCCAAGAGCTCGAACCCGGGGAATAGCACAACAGTTACTCGGCGATGCGCTTCTTGATTTGTCATACGACAATTCCTACTCCGTCTACACATGAAAAAGGGTCTGGTCCCAGAGTTTTCTGGAACCAGACCCCTTTTTTATTCCTATCAACAGATAGCGAACAGCAATCCCTTTAAGCTTCTGGCAGCTCCGGGGCAACGCCAGTCTTTTCGTACTCTGCCAGAATGTCGATGCGGCGCTGGTGACGCTCCTCCTCGCTCCACGGCTGGGAGACGAAAGCATCGACGATAGCCAGGGCCTCTTCCTCAGAGTGCATACGACCGCCGAGGCCGATCAGCTGAGCATTGTTGTGCTCGCGGGCGAGCTTTGCGGTCTCCACCGACCAAGCCAGCGCACAACGAGCGCCCTTGACCTTGTTAGCAGCAATCTGCTCGCCGTTGCCGGAACCGCCGAGCACGATGCCCAGGCTGCCCGGATCAGCGACGGTACGGGACGCCGCCTCAATGCAGAATGCTGGGTAGTCATCTGCAGGGTCGTAGGTGTGAGCGCCGCAGTCAACGACGTCGTGGCCAGCCTTCTCCAGGTGGGCCTTAATCAGGTTCTTCATCTCAAAACCGGCGTGGTCTGCACCAAGGTAAATACGCATGGCAGCAAGTTTAGCGGTTCCCACGGATTCCACGGCGTCTGCACCCGTTTTAGGTATTGCTTGACGACGTCTCCTGCGCAGCCGAATAGGGTGAAAAGTGACTGTATTTGCGTTTCAGCACGTCTTCGAAACCGGAAATTGGGTGCTTTTACCGTGTCTCCTGCGCCGCAAGCTCACTTCCAAGTCGATCCGGATTCCCATGGCTCCCATGGGAATCATCACGCACCGGTGGTGCGAACGGTTCGGCATGACATCAACAAGAAACCATTTATTGTCATTTGGGAGGTCACGCGGGCTTGTGGCTTAGTCTGCAAGCACTGCCGTGCAGATGCACAGCACGAGCCGCATCCTCACCAGCTTTCGACCACCGAGGGCAAGATGCTGCTGGAGACCTTGGCGTCGTATAGCAAGCCGAAGCCACTTGTGGTGCTCACCGGCGGCGACCCTTTTGAGCGTGATGACCTGGAAGAATTGGTGCGATTCGGCACGGAGCAGGGCCTGAATATGTCGCTATCTCCATCGGTGACGCCGCGGCTCACGCCAGATCGGATTCAGTCACTGCGTGAGGCCGGTGGCAAGGCGATGTCGATGTCGCTCGATGGCGCGACTGCCCAGACCCATGACAAGTTCCGCGGGTTTTCGGGCACTTTTGAAAAGACGCTCGAGATGGCTCCGCACATCAACGAGGCCGGTTACCGGCTGCAGATTAACTCGACCCTGACCAAGGGAAATATTCATGAGGCGCCAGCACTGCTGAAGACCGTCATGGAGATGCAGGCCAAGATGTGGTACGTCTTTTTCCTCGTTCCCACAGGTCGCGGTGCGGATTTGGGCGCATTGTCACCGGAGGAACGCGAGGACGTTCTGCACTGGTTGTCTGATGTCTCCAACCGAATTGCCATTAAGACAACGGAGGCGCCGCAGTATCGGCGCGTCGTCATGCAGCAGGAGGAAGCGAAGGAAAAGGGGCTGCCACCCTATGAGGGCGGCGAGCTCTACCGTTACTTGACCGAGGAAACGACAAAGCTGCTCGGTGCTGTGCCGGAAAAGCCACGTCGCCCGCGCTCCCCCATGGCCGTCAATTCCGGGTCAGGTTTTGCCTTCATTGACCACATCGGCGACGTCTACCCCAATGGTTTCCTGCCGCTTCACTGCGGAAATGTGAAGGCCACGCCATTCCAGGAAATCTATTCGAACTCGCCGGCGTTCAAGGCCCTTCGCGATCCGGACAATTGGCACGGCAAGTGCAGCGTCTGTGAATACCACAGCGTATGCGGTGGGTCCCGCTCGACTGCGTACGCGTTGACCGGGGATTACACGGCATCCGATCCGACATGCATCTACATCCCACCACGGTGGGCTGCCATGAGCGAAGAAGAACGGCAGGCCTCTACCGGGCAAAATGCTGGCGTCGGGGCGGGTCAGCCCTCTTAGCTACATGCCCTAGCCGCTAAAGCTTTCTTAGTCGAAGCGCGGGCTCTCAGTGCGGGAGCGCTTAATTTCGAAGAAGTACGGGTAGCTGGCGACGGCAACCGCGCCATCAAAAATCTTGCCCGCTTCTTCACCGCGTGGGATGCGGGTCAGCACCGGGCCGAAGAAGGCAACGTCGTTGAGCTTGACCACCGGAGTGCCGACGTCGTTGCCGACCTCCTTCATGGCCTCTGCGTGGTTTTCACGCATGAGCTCATCAAACTCCGTAGTCAGGGCCTGGGCCAGGCGCTCTTCCGGCAGACCAACCTCTGCGAGGGCTTCCTTAATCAGCTCGTCGAATGCGTGCTCCGGCTCGTCGACATGCGCGTGGCGATCGATGCGGTTTTCGTTGTGGACCTTCGTGCCCAGCGCGGTGTAAAGCTTGTCGACGGCCTCCTGGCCATCCTGGGAGAACACGGCGTTGAACAGGCGTGCCGGGGTCCAGTTGCACTGCATCATGAACTTGTAATCTTCCGGCAGTTCATCGCGGCCTTCATTGAGCACCGACAGGCTCATCGGCTTCCACTCGATCTCGATGTCGCGGACCTTTTCGACTTCCTTAATCCAGCGCGACGTCACCCAGCAAAACGGGCAGGAAACGTCGAAGTAAAAAGTGACCTTGTCTCGATTGCTCATGTGAAAGTCCTCCTAAAGCATTGATTGACTTATCAACGACTATAGGGCGGAATTTTTCGGTTCGCATTCATGAATTCGGATGGGTCCGAAGTTCTACCGGACCTGGTGTTAACTGGCTCCCCCATCGGGCGCCGTCTAAATCGCCTACCTAACCGTTCCAGGGCAAGCCCGTAGCCTCCAGGGAATCAGCGGCAGCCTCCAGGTAGGCAGGCCAGTCGGCGTAGTCCAGGAACTCCGAGCCCACCTCGTGGTCCATGGAGACCATCTTCCCCGAGCGCATGTCCAGACAGTAGTTGTTTCCGCCGAAGTCCATGACCAGTGGAATCCATGCCTCGTGATACCACTTGCCATCCGAGTCGGCGCTGTCCATGCTTTCGGCTTCAAAGTCATCGAACTCGCCGTCGGCCTGCAGCTGAGTCCACAGCTTGTAGTCATTCAGAATCGACTTAGGCGGTGCAATCCAGCCACCGTCCCACGGCTCACCGTCCACAGACGCGTGCCGCAGCCACGAAGCTCGCACGTAGTCTGGCAGCTTTACTCCGAGGTCAGCCTCAAGCTGATCCAGTTCCGCTTCTGTCGCCGGGGCCTCCAGAGCATCGTCGCCAAGCTTTGCTTCAATGCGATCCCACGCCGCGTTGACCCGTTCAACCTTGCTTGCATCATCATTGAGTTTGTACATAAAACGAAGTGTATTCACGTTCGGCTTTGCTCGCATGCCAAAGAAGCCAAAATCTCGCCCAATCGACCGCCAATCGACCGCCCGAATCGACACGCAATGAGCGAGGAAGTCGAGGTCACCCCGCCCACCCCGCTACTGCTCGATTCCCAATCCGGGGTCGTGGTTACACTTGTCGCATGACTTCCACGAACCTAACCAGGACCGAGGCCGCCGACCGTGCGGCCATGCTCGAGGTGTCCCACTACGACATCTCGCTCGACCTTACGACCGCACCGGTCGGTGGGCCGCACAGCGCACCAACATTCGCTTCCAAGACCACAATTTCTCTGAAAGCGAAGCGCGCTGGTTCCACCTTTATTGACCTGCGCGATGCAGTTGTCAAGAGTGTGACCATCGACGGCGTCGATGCCACGGAGGCCGCTCGTTATGCCAGCGAGACCGGCATTAACGTAGACCTGACCGAAGGTGACCACACCGTCGTTATCGATGCGGACTGTCGTTACACCAATAACGGCCAGGGCATTCACCGCTTCCAGGATCCCGCCGATGGCGAAACCTACCTGTACTCGCAGTTTGAAACTGCCGATGCCAAGCGCGTGTTCGCCTGCTTTGACCAGCCGGATTTGAAGGCGACGTACTCCATCCACGTCGTGGCGCCGAAGGGCTGGAAGGTTATTTCCAACTCGGTAGCCAAGACCGGCACCACCACCGATGTCCACGGCAATGAGGCCGACACCTTCGACTTCTCAGTGGATGTTCCGCTGTCGACGTACCTCGTCGCAGTCTGTGCGGGCCCGTGGCACGAGGTCACTGACTCGTGGACCGGCACTGTCGCACCGCACCCGGAAACCCCTGCCGAGCACCAGCCGGACGGCGAGCTGACCATTCCGCTAGGAACCTACTGCCGCCAGTCCATCGCCGAGTACCTCGATGCCGACACTCTGTTCAAGGAGACCAAGGAAGGCTTCGACTTCTACGCCAAGCACTTCGGCGAGCCCTACCCGTTCGGCAAGTACGACCAGATCTTCTGCCCGGAATACAACATGGGTGCGATGGAAAACGCCGGCTGCGTGACCATCCGCGACGAGTACGTCTTTCGTTCGAAGCCCACCCATTACCTCTACGAGCGCCGCAACGACACCATCCTGCACGAGATGGCTCACATGTGGTTCGGCGATTTGGTCACCATGCAGTGGTGGGATGATCTCTGGCTCAACGAGTCCTTCGCTACCTGGTCGGCTGCCGCCGCACAGGTTGAGGTTTCCGATTACAGCCACGCCTGGACCACCTTCGCCAACGTAGAGAAGGCCTGGGCCTACAAGCAGGATCAGCTGCCGTCGACGCACCCGATTGCCGCCGATGCCAGCGACATTGACACCGTCGAGCAGAACTTCGACGGCATCACCTACGCCAAGGGCGCGTCCACCCTCAAGCAGCTGGCCGCCTACGTTGGTCAGGACGCCTTCCTCGCCGGTGCTCGTCTTCACTTTTCCCGCCACCGCTTTGGCAACGCCACCTTCGCGGATCTGTTGGAGGCGCTCTCCGAGGCCTCCGGTCGCGATCTGTCTGGCTGGGCCGATCAGTGGCTGACCACCACCGGCATCACCACCCTGGCGCCAGAGTTCCATCAAGAGGACGGCAAGTACACCTCCTTCGCAGTCACGCAGGAAGGCGCCGAGCCGGGTGCCGGTGAACTCCGTGATCACCGAATCGCAGTGGGCATCTACAACCTGCGCGGCACCGGCGCGGACGCTGTACTTGAGCGCACCAAGCGCGTGGAAATCGACGTCCGCGGTGCCCGCACCGATGTCCCAGATCTGGTCGACACACCAGTTGGCGACGTCGTGCTGGTTAACGACGACGACCTCACCTACAGCATGATTCGCCTGGACGAAGGCTCGCTTGCCACCGTCATCGACAACATCGGCGCTTTCACCGATTCGATGGCGCGCACACTGTGCTGGTCCGCCACCTGGCAGATGGTTCGCGCAGGCCAGATGCGCGCTCGCGACTTCGTCAACCTGGTGCTTCGCGGCATCCCGGGCGAGGATAAGCTCTCCGTCTTGGAGCGCGTCATCGCTCAGGCGGTCAGCGCCGTCAACGTCTACGCCGATCCACAGTGGGCCGACTCCACCGGACGCAATCTGCTGGCACAGGGCCTATTGGACTACGCGAAGAAGGAAACCGACGCCGACCGCGCCCTGGTTTTCGTTAACGCTCTGGCTACCGTGGGCTCGTCGAATAGCGACGTCGTGGACGCACTGCGCGCCATCTACGCCGGCGACGCCGACAAGGCTGGCTTCCCCGCTGTCACTGTCGACACCGACATGCAGTGGCGCGCCTTGAAGGCTCTGGTTTCCGCTGGTCTCGAAGGCGAGGAGGCCATCGCAGAGCTTGAAAAGACCGACAATTCAGCACTCGGCGCGCAGGCCGCCATCGCCTGCCGCGCCTCCGTGCCGACGCTCGCCAACAAGGCCCGCGTCTGGGCTGAGGCGACTGTCTCCGGCGACGACGCCCCATCGAACCTTGTCATTCGCCACCTGCTGGCCGGCTTCAACGCGCCGGGCTCGGGTGCAGTGCTCGCGCAGGCGCTTGACGACGACTCCCGTGCCACCATCAGCGCGGAGCAGTCGGCAACCTCGCTGTCGGAGCACTTCTTCGCTGTTGCCAACAGCTGGTGGAAGCAGTTCTCCTCCGAGACGGCCCAGACTCTGCTCGAGGGCTTCTACCCCACTTGGGAGATCAGCGAGTCGGCAATCGCGGCCGCTCAGCGCCTGCTCGACAGCGAGGAGACTGCGTCGCCGGTCAAGCGCATCATTTCTGAGCAGCAGTTCCTGGTGAAGCTCGCTCTCCGCGCCCGCGAGTTCGACGCGAAGTAACAAGTGATTTCGGCCGGCACTTTGGCCGTTATCGTTTTCGTGGCATCAAGTCGATAGACTTGGTGCCATGACAACTTCTCAGACGCTCTTTGACTCCGTCGGCGGCGAGGATGTCTTCAATCGCATCGTCCATGGTTTTTACACGCGCATGCGTTCCGATGACCTCATCGGCCCGATGTACCCCAGCGATGACTGGGAGGGCGCCGAGGATCGACTACGTATGTTTCTCGTCCAGTACTGGGGCGGGCCGCACACCTACAGCGAACAGCGTGGTCATCCGCGCCTGCGCATGCGCCACATGCCGTTTTCCATCGGCGAGGCCGAACGCGACCGCTGGCTGGAAATCATGAGCGCCTCACTCGCAGACATTTCCGATGACGAGCTCCCCCGCCCCCAGCGCGAAGCCATGTGGAACCACATGGTGCAGGTTGCTGACATGCTCATCAACCGCTTCGACGCGCAGTAGGAACTAGGCCCTGCGCCGCTAGTTCAGCAGCGGCAGCACGCCAAAGGACTCGAGCGTAAAGATCGAGCCAAACCGCCCATCCAGCCGGTGCCACCGTCCCTTTGTGGACACGCGCACCGGCTCTTTTTCATCCGGTTGCTCCGGGATAAAGCCCATCGTGCACAGCGCAAACACGTCCCGCATGGTCACGTCCACCACGCTTTTCGACGTCTCCTGCGACTGCCCCTCCCCTGTATCAACAGTGGCTTCACCGGTACCGCCGCTGACAGTGAGAACCTTTTGGTCCAGCAGAGACGGTGGCATGCCCATCGGGCCGGAAGATTCAACGGCGACCGCGCGCCCCTGCTTCTCGAGAGTCCGGAAAGCAGTCGCTGGAACATAGTCGACAACCTGCCATCCTTCCGGCACTGGCAGGAATCCCGGCCAGGAGGACGCCGACTGCGCATGCACGCGGTATGGCATCGCGGTGAGCGAAGCTTCTTTCTCCTCTCCGTCCTCAGCAGTTTTTGCCTGCGCAAAGGCACGCACTGCGATGTCTTTAATCTCCGCGGCGGTGACGATGATGTCGTCGGGAAGCGCGTGCAGCGCAATCGTGCGCATGGCGAGCGGGCCAATCGGAGTCTTCACCCATACCTGCGACATTGCGGGCGCAGCGGCAGGCGCGGACGAGGAACTGGTGCCGGCGGTGGTGCCGGTGGTGGTCTTACGTGCTCGGATGCGTAGCAACGTGCTCTCGTCGAGGGCGTAGGCCTTATGGGCCAGGACGCCCAGGTTCTTCAGGGCATCGGGAGTGCCGAAGGTCAGCTCGGCAGCGGGATGAGAAGTGGTCACGGCGAATTACTTGTCCTGGTCTTCCTTGTTGTCTTCGATTGCGGGAGCTGCAAAACGCTCCAGTTCACGGCGGGCAGACGGGGAGAGCTCGACTGCCTTCGCAGTCTTGAGATCAAACATCACCATCACGGTTTCGAGCACAGCAACGATGTGATCATGCTGGTCGGAGATTGTCTGGCGAAGTGTGAAAGAGGTGCGACCGAAGTTGATAATCTCGGTCTCAACCACAACTTCCTGGGTGTCCGGCAAAATAGCGCGGACGTAGTCAATCTCCAGGCGACGCACCACTGCCGCAGGCATCCCTGCCCCGCCGCCGAGACCGCGCATCACAAAGTCCAGACGAGCCTGCTGGGCGTATTCCAGGAAAGCGGTGTTGTTGGCGTGGCCATACTGATCGAAATCAGACCAGCGGATAGCGACGTTGGTACGAAATGGTGCTGATTCAGTCATACCCAGAACTATAGGCGTTTTCTGGAGCTACGATCCTGCGAAAAACGCGAAAGCCCGGAACCTGTGCACTGGTGCGAGCCAGTCCACAAGGTTCCGGACTTTGCCGTTGGCAAAAATCAGATTCGCGAGAAACAGATTAGCGAGTCAGGCGACGGTGAGTGACGCGCGACGGGCGTGCAGCCTCCTCGCCGTAACGCTCAATCTTGTTCTTCTCGTAGCCCTCGAAGTTGCCCTCGAACCAGAACCACTTGCCCTCTTCGAAGTTGCCTTCCCATGCGAGGATGTGGGTACAGGTGCGGTCCAGGAACCAACGGTCGTGGGAAATGACCACGGCACAGCCCGGGAAGTTCTGCAGTGCGTTTTCCAGCGAAGACAGGGTTTCGACGTCAAGGTCGTTAGTCGGCTCATCCAGGAGGATCAGGTTACCGCCCTGCTTCAGGGTCAGCGCGAGGTTCAGACGGTTGCGCTCACCACCGGAAAGAACCTTCGACGGCTTCTGCTGGTCCGCACCCTTGAAACCGAATGCAGACAGGTACGCACGAGACGGCATCTCGTTCTGGCCGACCACGATGTAGTCGAGACCATCAGAGACAACCTCCCAGACGGTCTTTTCCGGATCGATGTTTTCACGACCCTGGTCAACGTAGCTGAGCTGAACAGTCTGACCGACCTTGACCTCACCGGAATCCGGCTGCTCCAGACCCACGATGGTCTTGAACAGGGTGGACTTACCCACACCGTTCGGGCCAATCACACCGACGATGCCGTTACGCGGCAGGGTGAACGACAGGTCCTTAATCAGGACGCGGCCATCGAAGCCCTTCTCCAGGTCCTTGACCTCAACAACCTGGTTACCCAGGCGCGGCGGGGTCGGAATCTGGATCTCTTCGAAGTCGAGCTTCTTGTACTGCTCGGCTTCCTCCACCATCTGCTCGTAGCGCTCCAGACGGGCCTTGTTCTTGGCCTGGCGAGCCTTCTGACCCGAGCGGACCCACGCCAGCTCGTCCTTCAGACGCTTCTGCAGCTTGGCGTCCTTCTTACCTGCAACCTCGAGGCGCTCAGCCTTCTTCTCCAGGTAAGTCGAGTAATTGCCCTCGTACGGGTAGAGCTTGCCGCGGTCGACCTCACAGATCCAGCCAGCGACGTGATCCAGGAAGTAACGGTCGTGGGTCACGGCCAGGACGGCACCCGGGTACTTAGCCAGGTGCTGCTCGAGCCACAGCACGGACTCGGCGTCCAGGTGGTTAGTCGGCTCGTCGAGAAGCAGCAGGTCCGGCTCGGAGAGCAGCAGCTTCGCCAGTGCTACACGACGACGCTCACCACCGGAGAGGTGAGTAACCGGCTCGTCCGCCGGCGGGCAGCGAAGCGCATCCATTGCCTGCTCAATCTTGGAATCCAGCTCCCAAGCATCAGCGGCGTCGAGCTCCTCCTGAAGCTTGCCCATTTCTTCCATGAGCTCGTCGGTGTAATTGGTGGCCATCTCCTCGGCGATGGCTTCAAAACGAGCCTTCTTCTCGAAGATGTCGCCGAGGCCCTCCTCGACGTTGCCGCGAACGGTCTTCTCCTCATTCAGCGGAGGCTCCTGCAGGAGGATGCCGACAGTGGCGCCCGGCTCCAGGAAAGCTTCACCGTTACTCGGCTGATCCAGGCCAGCCATAATCTTCAGAATCGACGACTTACCTGCGCCGTTCGGACCGACCACGCCGATCTTTGCGCCCGGGTAAAACGCCATGGTGACGTTGTCGAGAATAACCTTATCGCCGTGCGCCTTGCGCACGTTTTTCATCTGGTAGATGAACTCACCCATGGTGGAATTTCGTCCCCTCGTAGAAAGGAAATAAGCAATCCCTGTAGAGGTTACGCATAGGAACCAAAAGGCACAATCTACATGGGCGTACCCGCAATCCTTTCCCACCAAAATCTCTGCCAGGCTGCTAGCAAAACTAGCTGCGAGATAACGCTGCCGAATCGTATGCGATTCCTCCCCTTTCTCAGCAGCGTCACCTCACGTGCAGTAATTACCCCTCCCTTCTTTCCGCTCTTTCAGCGGCTCCCCCTCATTCCGCTCTACAACGATGTACTGGCTCCTGGGTTAGAACGGCGCACTGACTCCTGCATCAGCCATTTCTCGCTGCTCCGAACTAGCTGCACCTGTGTTCCCCGCCTCACCAGCGCCGCCCGTACTAGCAGTGAAGGTGCGCACGGCCCCGGCCTGAGACGCAACTGTCTCAGTAACCGAAGCTTCCGAATCCCCAGTCGATGACTCACCAAGACCAGTCGGCGACTCATGCGGCTTCTCAGTCATAGTCTTCACTGTTGCCAGGTGACGGCGCAGATTCGGACCTACTGCCTTAGCAATGATCTTCTGGCGCTGATGCTTCGTACCATCATCGCCCTCCCAGCGATCCGTACGAACGTGACCGTGGACAATGACGGCTTGGCCCTTCCACACCGTGTTATTCACGTTCTCGGCAAGCTTGCCCCAGCATTCAACATCAAAGTACGAAGTCTCCGACTGCTCCCAGCCATTTTCCCCCTTCCACGACTTACTGGATGCCACAGAAAACTTGCAGACCTTTGCCCCAGAATTGGTATTTCGATTTTCCACATGATGGACCACATTGCCCACCACGGTAATAACTGCCTCAGACATCGGGCTCCTCCCCCAAAGAAAGCGTTTACCTACGTCGGCCGAATAATTCGAAGGTGTCTCATTCGTGCCGTGCCAATTACTTTTCCGGCTTCGAGAAACAAATGAAAGAGGTACATAAAAAGCCTGTGGATAAGTTTGTCGAAAAGACAACTATCCACAGGCTACGTATGAAGTTGAGGGGCGAAGTCGCGGCAATCCTCGTCGTCAAGCATGCAAAATCAGCTTAACGACGCTACCTTCCGCGCCTCTTCGAGGCATCAATCGGATTATCCATGTGCACCGGATGCTGCGCGTCAACCTCCGAGGTGTAGTAATCGCGCTCGTCCTCGCCACCAACACCGACCTGCTGGCTCATGCGAGCGAGCATTTCGTTGTAAGCGGCCAACTCCTCATCATTGTTGCGGTCTGCGACGCGGTCGTAGCGGGCTGCATCCTTTTCATCGGAACGCCGCCACTGTACAAACAGCGCAACGGTGACGATGTAGAGCGGAACCTCACCGGCAGCCCACGCGACGGCACCACCAACGTTCTGATCTTCCAGGAGATTCACTGCCCAAGGGAGATCCAGGCTGGCGTAGTAGGCCTCGGCAAGCACCTGCTGCGACTGCATCAGCGAAATACCGAACCAAGCGTGGAACGGCAACGACCCCATCAGCGTGACCAGCTTGACCGACGGCTCAATCTGCTGTGGTGCAGCATCGACACCAATAATGACCCAGTAGAAGATGTAACCGGAGATCAAGAAGTGGATGTTCATGAACACGTGGCCCGCGTGCTCATCAGCCAAGAAGTCATAAATCGGTGTCATGTAAAGCAGGTAAAAGCCCGCAACGAACTGCACCGTTGCCACGACCGGGTGCGTGAGGAAACGCGACACCGGGTTGTTGATGAAGACCACCAGCCACTCACGAATACCCGGCAGACCATCGCGGCCGGCCGGCTTCAGCGCACGCAGCGCAAGCGTAACCGGACCACCCAGCACCAGCATGACCGGAATACCCATGGAGTAAAGCATGTGGGCGATCATGTGAACCGAGAACAGAGCCGGCATGTATACGCCCAGCGCACTGCACGAAGTAAACAGCAAGGTTGCGCAACCACCGAGCCACCACAGGGTGTTGGACAGCGGCCAGGTACCACCGCGCTTCTTCAGCAGGTAGAGCCAGTACAGGTAAATCCACGCGGCAATGATGGCGGCAGAACCGAAGAAGATGTCAAAGCGCCACTGCGTGAACATGGCCTCCCAACCGAATGGGATTTCCAGGTTGTAACCGAGCTTGACCTGCATCTGCGTAATCGACGGCAGACCCTCACCACCGGCCTGCTCAGAGAAATTCGGTGGCGGCGGAGTACGGCCCAGAGCCACGGCAACGCCGATCGTCAGCGCCATGATGATGACCTCGACAATGGCCAGACGCCAGAATGGACGATTCGACTGAGCGCGCTCAATCTCCGGAATGGTGATCTTGCGGTGCACATAGCCGCATAGGCCCAGGAAGATGGTGAGCACAGCCTTGACCAGCACCATGATGCCGTAGTTGTTGCTGACCAGGTCAGACCAGTCAATGTTGATGGCTGCGTTAATGAAGCCGGAGGCAGACATGGCGATGAAAGCCACCAACGCCACGAAAGAATAGCGCTTCACTACTTCTGGCATCCATTCACCACGACGACGCGCGTGGCCAACCAGCGCCATCAAACCGCCGACCCAAAACACAGTGAAGGTCAAGTGCCAGATGTAGGAGTTAGTGCCGTAGTCATGGGCACCACCGGAGGCGTTGTGGCTTACAACAGCCAGCGGCATCATCGACACCAAGCTGATGGCGAAGAACACCGGCTGCCAAATCCACTTACGAGTCAGTGATGAACCAAGCGCCACAATGCCCGCAAAAATAGCTACCCACAGCCACGCCAAGCCCTCCTTGGTCTGCTCCAAGGACACAGCCCAGTTGCTCAGCTGAATCGTCGTCGACAGCGGCTGGCCCGACACATCGGAGAGCACCAGCGGAATCTCCATCAGCGCCATGAGGCCCCAGCCGAGCATGGCCCACATACCCGTGCGGGATGCCGTGTAGCCGTCGAGGCCCAAAGTGCCGTCGGCACGCTGCTTCGTACCGAAAGCGGCGAGCATAAACGAACCTACGCCGAGGCAGGCGAGCAGCTCACCGGCCGCCTTCGCGAACGGGAACCCGAAGGTGGTGATTGTGCCGGGATCGGGAATACCCAACGTGGCGCGCGAATCCATGTTGAACGCCATCGAGAGCAAACCAGCTAGAACGCCGCCGATAAGCACAAAAACAACGTACCAACCAGCAGATTTACGGACTTTCTTATCCTTGCTAACAGGCGGAGAGGTCTCGGCCTTGGTCGTGGCAGTCATAGCCCTAAGCTTAGCGACCAAAGTCCCTAGAACAGAACCGGTTGTGATTGGCTACATTAGAGACGCTACAATGCTTTTCTTAGCTAGCCTCCATAGCTCAGTGGACAGAGCAGTCGGCTTCTACCCGATTGGTCGAGGGTTCGAATCCTTCTGGGGGCGCAAAAATAACCCGCCTGAACTGGTTTTATACCAGCATCAGGCGGGTTTTTACTTCTTAGTTCTTCTTGTTATCCGCAGGATCCGGGCGCAAGTAACGGTCGACCATGTCGACGACCTCTTCGACAGATTTCTTGTCTAGCGCCGCGTCTTTGCCATCCGGGCGCCACACCAGCACCATCGTCTGAATCAGACGGTAAATGTTGCGCGCAAGCAGATATGGATCGTGCTCGCGAATAGTGCCGTCTTCCTGCCCGTGACGGACACCGGGGAGAATGAACCTCTCCACAATTTCCATCTGCGTTTCGCTCATCTCTCCAGTGAGCACTTCTAATACGCGGTCAGGGTCTGTCTTGACTAGGCCAGGGAAAAAGTCACTTTCGATGATGCGTTGAACGACGATTCGAATACGCAGCAACATGCGAGCGCGCGAATCGCCAGGGACATAGCGGAGCCCCTCAAGCATGTGCAGGATTTCGCGGTTGGTCACTTCCCCCAGAAGCTCACCAATGTCAGCGTATCGACGATATACGGTCGGACGCGAAACTCCTGCCTTGCGAGCAATTTCTGCAATCGAAGTCCTACGCAAGCCCACAGTCATTACGCTTTCGCGCGCAGCGGCAATGATGACATCATCGACGGATGGTTTCTGTGCCGCGGTGGTGCTTTGAGCAGCGTCGCCAACACGCCTCGTCTCATCCATGTAACTATTTCTCCCGTTGGAATCCGAACTCAGAAGTAATTTTATCAGGCAAATAGGTCGATTTAGTTCATGCCCCGTTGTCAAATTCTAAGATCTTACTTTCCAGTTAATTTCGTTTCCCCCACAATTCGCTCCACAAACCACACGGCAATCCACACGCCCGACCACAGCACAATCCACATCGCTAAGCTGGGCGTAGTCAGAGTGTGCCCCCACAGCCCAGTCCGGGCACAAAATAAGGCGCACTGCAGAATCATGCCGAATCTCAGCGAAAGGTGAAATCATGGCTCAGCCCGATCCCGACCTCCAGCTCTCCCCTGAGCTCGACCGCATCGTGTGGA
Source organism: Corynebacterium sp. MSK047 (assembly GCF_030232285.1). Taxonomy (NCBI): domain Bacteria; kingdom Bacillati; phylum Actinomycetota; class Actinomycetes; order Mycobacteriales; family Corynebacteriaceae; genus Corynebacterium; species Corynebacterium sp. MSK047. Next base: position 76,512 of record NZ_JASPJI010000016.1, read on the forward strand.
TTGACTGTGAGATGACGGGCCTCGAACCCGAGCGCCACGTCATTGTCGAAATCGCGGCTCTCGTCACCGACGCCAACCTCAACGTCCTCGGGGAAGGCGTGGACATCGTCGTGCACGCGTCCGAGACCGAATTGGCGCAGATGGATGATTTCGTCACCAAGATGCATGCGAAGTCCGGTCTGGATCAGGAAATTCGCGACAGCAAGACTAATGTCGCCGACGCCGAACAGGCTGTTTTGGACTACATCCGTCAGTGGGTTCCCGAGCCGCGCACCGCCCCACTGGCAGGCAACTCGATTGCCTCCGACCGCAAGTTCATCCACCGCTACATGCCAGAGCTCGACCAGCACCTGCACTACCGCATGATTGATGTCTCTTCCTTCAAGGAACTTGCCCGCCGCTGGTACCCCCAGGTCCTCAAGGGCGCTCCAGAAAAGGGTCTCGCTCACCGAGCTCTTGCAGATATCAAGGAGTCGATCCGCGAGCTGGACTACTACCGCCGCGCCATGCTTCTGCCCCACCCCGGCCCCGAAGGCGACGCTATTTCTGTCGCAAGCAAGGAATCGACGGAAAAGTACGGTGAGATTCGCGGCTAGCTCGCTTTACGACGACCCAAACCCCACCCTTTCCCAAATTTATCCGGGTTGACCTGCTGTTTTTGTTTCCAGCCCACTGTGGGCTACCATATAGTTCGCTGCAGAGATGAGCTGAGAAAACAGCTCCTTTCATGCGGTAATGGTGACTGTAGTTCAGTTGGTAGAGCACCAGGTTGTGATCCTGGGTGTCGCGGGTTCGAGTCCCGTCAGTCACCCCAAGCAGAACCCTCGACCAGGTTTTCCGGGCCGAGGGTTTTTGTGTTTCCGCCTTAGCAACTGCGTTTATGGTTGGCGGGTTAAGTAGCAAAAAGTGTGTCTGACTTTCAGCATTACTGCTGATTAGGCTGGGTAAATCGGGCGGATATAAGC